>RFZW01000100.1 GCA_009920495.1 Chitinophagia bacterium | reverse complement strand
ACTTGGCTTTATTAGATCGTGCAATCAAGGAAAACTTATCTAACAAGGAAATTAAAGCAGCCATTCAAAGCTGGAAAGCAGATCATCATAGATTATAAAATATTTATTTGGTTTTGTTTACACATAAAAAATACCGGTTGCGAATGCAACCGGTATTTTTATTTTAAGGCTATGTATTTTATTTGTTTATTTTTTAACTGGAAATGGATATTTGTTTAATGTTTCCAGTGTCCAAGCAGAATCTCTACCCTCAAATAATTTTCTTATATTTTTCACATCACCCGATTTTATAAGTTCTGATTTATTACCAAAGCTATTTCTAATGTAACTTAATACAGATGCAATATATAAATCGGTATGATTTTTTTGCCCGATCATCACTTCAGGATATTTTACTTTATCAATAGGGCCCTTTAATCCATACAATACCAAACTGATTAATTTATCCTTATCCCCGTTAACCCTTAATGATCCTGAAAGCGGTGGCGCTATATGCGAAGCAATCCCTTTGCCATCAGTACCGTGACAAGTCGCACATAATTGTTGGTAATTATTAGCACCCTCTACCACCATGTCTTTATCTTTTTCACCCATTCCCATGGTGCTTAACCTAAGTGCAGCCAAGGATTCATCGGTTCTTAATAAACTTCGCGCTGTCGCTTTCATAATTAATTTATTGCTATCATTCAATTTTTGCATTTCTTTTAATAAGGTAATTGCTTCAGGCGCTTTGGTAAACCTAAGTGATAAAGCAAGTTGAATTCTTACGCCGTAATTAGGATCATTCTTAAGCGTAACCAACTTTGAAAAAATGGGGGCATTATTTTTGGCTAAATATTTTTCACTCATTCTTATAGCCGCTTTTCTAATTTCAGCATCACTATCATTCAGGGCAGCTAATAAAATAGAAGCATCTATTGCATTTAATCCATCCAAAGTCCATAAGGCATGTAGCCTTGATAGTGCAGTGGGTGCAGACTTCCAAAACTGTAGCTTTTCAAAAAATGATTTTTCATGTAATGCAATCTTTTTAAGTGCTGGCACCACGGAGGCGTCACCATGTATGACCAATAATTTTTGTGCATTATCACGCCACCAGCCATTTGGATGTGATAAGTATCCTACTAGTTCATCATTGGAAGCACTTAATAATTGTGGCTTGGGTCCGGGCTTATAATTATCATGGACCAATCTGTAAATTCGGCCACGATTAATATTAAGATCCAGGTTTTTTCTTTTTATTTGGGGATGAATATAACTATCCGGTTGGGTCCATGCACTTTCTTGTATAATGCCATGATACATATCTACAATATACAAACAGCCATCAGGACCAGTTGCAGTATTGACTGGCCTAAAATTCATATCCGTTGATGCAATAAATTCAGTTTGTTTATATGCATTGTTTACATAAGTAATGCCATCGCGCTCTGAAACTTTTGCACGGCGAATTAAACGACCCACTGGTTCACAAATAAATAAATCACCCAACATACTCTTTGGCAAGCGATCTCCGCGGAAAATAGATTGCCCATTGGACGCAGTAAAATGATTCAATGTGCTATCTTCTCTTAATCTATGTTGTCCACCTTGCACATCAGGCGTGGCAATAATCGGCCAAACCTCATCAAAATCGCCTTCGCGTTGATTACTTATATCATATTCACCATAGGCTGGATTAAATTGAAAATTAACTGCCGCTTTTTCACCCCCCGCTGATGAAAAAAATAGTCGACCATAGTTATCATGCGTAAGCCCCCATTGACCTCCAGGCGAACCCACTAATGTATCTACCCTGAACATACCATTATCAAATTTATATCTCACCGGATTGCTGGTTACATAAATCCAATTATCTATGTTCCAAACCAATCCTGTTTTTTGGTGCTCCAAATTTGCATCATCTGGGGTATCATTGTGATAGACTAATGTTTTTTCATCCGCTTTACCATCTCCATTCTTATCTCTATAACTGTACAAATTATAAGTATAGGTTTCATTCACCACTAAACGATCATCCAGCGCTAGCATCATTCTTGGCAATACAAGGCTATCTATATAAATGCTATGCTTATCCATTTTACCATCGCCATCTGTATCTTCTAGTCGTGTAATTCTACAAGTAGGTAGTCGCTCATCCGTACCTAATATATCTTTCATGTAGCTGCGCATTTCGGCAACATACATGATACCATTGCCATCCCATACAATGGCAACTGGTTCTTGAATGATGGGTTCACTTACGACCAATTCAAGGTGATATCCCGCAGGAAGTTTCATAGTAGCCATACTTTGTTCAGGCGTAAGCATTGCCGAAGATGGATTTGGATCAATTTTATTTGGTCTTGCAGGAGCAGGCGCTTCCCCAAGTTGACAGGATTGAACCAAAAAAATGATGCAAGCAGATGCTAAAAAACGATAAAACTTCATTTGTAAAATTTTAGATTTTATAAATTCTAATCTACAATATAAACATTTTGTAATGATAACAGTGTCACTTATTTCAGCTGATTTACAAGAAAATTATATTTGCGCTTTATATAATATTAACAAGCATTAGCAACATAATTCACCTAACAAACGCCTAGCGTCCTGCCAGTCATAAATAACCTCCCATTAGCTTGTTTTATTAGTTATAAAATCATTAAATTCATTCTTCAAATTGAGGCTTGAGCCAAGGGTGTTCAAGAAAAAATTCAAACAACGATTATGAATCAAATGAAATTCTATTTTATCGCATTTTTACTTGTCATAACCATGCAAGTGGGTGCGCAAAACCGAGTATTGGTATTTTCTAAAACAGCAGCTTTTGTTCATGGCTCCATCAAGGTTGGAAAGTTGGCGCTAATAAAATTAGGCGCTGAAAATAATTTCACGGTAGACACCTCCCAAGACGCCTCTATTTTTACAGAAGAAAATTTGAAAAAGTATAGTGCGGTTGTATTTTTAAGTACCACCGGAGATATGTTCGATAACAAACAGCAAGCCGTGTTTGAGCGCTATATACAAGCGGGTGGTGGCTATGTAGGCATTCATGCAGCAACTGATTGCGAATACAATTGGCCTTGGTATGGAAAATTATCTGGCGCCTATTTCCAAAGTCACCCAAAGCAACAAACAGCAAAATTAATTGTCAACGACAATACACATCCAAGCACAGTAAATCTTCCAGCGGTTTGGGAAAGATATGACGAATGGTATAATTTTAAAAAAGCACCAGGCAATGAAGTTAAGGTGCTAATAAGCATTGATGAAAAATCATATGAAGGCGGAAAACATGGAGATAGCCATCCTATGGCTTGGTATCATGATTATGATGGAGGTAGGGCTTTTTATACTGAGCTTGGACATACAAATGAATCTTTTGCTGAGCCACTTTTTATGCAACATCTTTTGGGTGGTATAAAATATGCGATGGGCAATAATGTGAAACTAGATTATTCAAAAGCAAAATCATATTTAATTCCTGATGAAGATCGTTTTACAAAAAACATATTGGCGGGTGGTATGTTTGATGAACCTACTGAAATGGCCATCCTTCCTAATTTTGATATCTTAGTTGTACAACGTAAAGGTGAAGTGATGTTTTATAATCACCTTACTAAAAAAGTGACACAAGTAGCTAAGCTTGATGTGTATCACAAAACAACAGCCAAGGGTGTTAATGCGGAAGAAGGGTTAATTGGTGTCACTGCCGATCCAGATTATGCAAAAAATAATTATGTTTATTTGTTTTATGCGACAAAAGATACTGCGGCCAATAGATTATCTCGTTTTGTATTTAAGAACGGAAAGCTTGACATGGCTTCTGAAAAAAAGATAATTGATGTAGCAACTACAAGAGATATTTGTTGTCATACCGCTGGCTCACTTACTTTTGGACCTGATGGCTCTTTATTTATTTCAACAGGGGATAACACAACTCCATTTAATCAACCGGATTCGAAATATACCTTAGAAGGTTATGGACCTATTGATAATCGCCCAGGTTTTGAACAATTTGATGGTCGCAGAGGATCGAGTAATACCAATGATTTAAGAGGAAAGGTTTTGCGTATTAAAGTAAATCCAGATGCTTCTTATTCAATACCTGAAGGAAATTTATTTAAACCAGGTACGCCAAAAACAAGACCAGAAATTTATGCAATGGGTACAAGAAATCCGTACAGAATTTCTGTGGATAAAAAAACTGGCTTCTTATATTGGGGTGATGTTGGACCAGATGCAGGTGGAGATAAGTTTGAAGAAAAAGGCCCTCGTGGTTATGATGAATTAAATCAAGCACGTAAAGCGGGTTATTTTGGATATCCTTTATTTATTGGAGGCAACTATCCTTATCGTCAATTTGATTATGAAACGGGTGTAGTGGGTGATTTTTTTGATCCTAAAAAACCATTAAACTTGTCAAAAAATAATACGGGGTTAACTGAATTACCTCCCGTAAGTCCTGCATTTATTTGGTACCCTTATGCGATCTCAACCGATTTCCCAGATGTAGGTTCAGGGGGACGAAATGCAATGGCAGGACCCGTTTATCATGGTGAGTTTTATCCGAAGGAAACGAGATATCCTGAATACTTCAATAATAAATTATTGTTTTATGAGTGGATTAGGGGCTGGTTAAAAATGGTATCCATGGATGCAGAAGGAAATTATCAACAAATGGACCCATTCATGCCAAACACAAAATTTAATAGTCAAATTGATATTGAAGTTGGGCCTGATGGAAGATTTTATGTTTTAGAATATGGAAGCGGTTGGTTTACAAAAAATCCAGATGCTGCCCTTTCAAGAATTGATTATAATGGTGGGAACAGAGCACCAAAAGCAAAAATAAGCATCAATAAATTATCGGGTACACTTCCATTCACCATTCAGGCTGATGCTTCAGAATCAAAAGATGCCGATGGAGATGCACTTACTTACGTTTGGAATTTTGGTAGCCAAATAAAAACAACCAAAACAGCAACTACACCATTTACATTTACAAAAGCAGGAGAATATGCAATATCTGTTGCTATAAAAGATGCCAAAGGTGCAGTAACAAAAAGTGAAGTAATCAAAGTATACGCAGGAAACGAATCGCCTGTTGTAAATGTAAATTTAACAGGAGGTGATCATTTTTATTATCCAGGCAAACCGATAGCGTATGCGGTAAATGTAAAAGATAAAGAAGATGGATCAACGGAGAAAGGTGGCATTGATAATAAATCAATTTATGTAAAAGTAGATTATTTAAGTAGTCCTGATAAAGCACAAGTAGTAGGGCATCAAGTGATGACTGCAATTATGGAAGGAAAAAATTTGGTGGCAACACTTGATTGTAAAGCATGTCATAAAGAAAACGAGAAATCAGTAGGTCCATCATTTGCAATGATTTCAGATAAATATAAAAATGATTTGAAAAATAAAACCTACTTATCCAACAAAATAATTAAAGGCGGAAGTGGCGTTTGGGGTGAAGTAGCCATGGCTGCACATCCAACTTTAAAACAAGAAGAGTTAGATTTAATTGTTGATTACATTTTAAGTGTTAATAAAAAGAAGGAGGCTTCTTTGCCTGCAAAAGGCACTATTGCAGCAACCGCAGAAGATATGGGCGCTGGAAATTTAATGCAAATTACTGCAAGCTATACTGATAAAGGTGGTTCGGGTATTAAACCATTAAGTGCAACCAATAGCATTACGCTACGTAGCTCATTAATTAATATGCCAAGTAACAATGCAACAACAAGGGTAGATGTTAAAGGCTGGAGAGAACACAGAGCTGCATTTTTAAGTGGCGAAGACGGCTGGTTAGAGTTTTCAAATATTAATTTAGATGGAATAAAAGCAATTGATTTCTCTTATGGCATTCCACAACAATTAGATAAAGGATATGTAGTTACTTTATTCCAAGATGAGCCTACGCCTGGCAAAGGAAATAAAAATGTAATTGCGGAGCTTAAAATGGAAAATTATAAAGGGACTTTATTTAGCACCCAAACATTGCCATTGCAAAATGTGAAACCCGGTGATCATAAATTATTCTTAAAAATAGTAAGAGTAAACAAAGAAGAAGGACACCGCTTAGCAGTTATATCCTTGAAGTTGATTCCAAATTAATAATAAAGCTAAGTAGGAAT
>RFZW01000099.1 GCA_009920495.1 Chitinophagia bacterium | reverse complement strand
AGCATTAATATTAATGCTATGAAAAAATTTATCGTACTAAGTCTGGTGTTGTTATCTACAGCAGCACAATCTCAAAAACAATACACGCTTACAGGGGATGTAAGTAAAGTAAAGGAAACTGTTTCTAAAGTATACTTATCTTATTATTTTAATGGCGTATCTACTCAAGATAGTGCAGTAGTAACGGATGGTAAATTTGTATTTAAAGGAACGCTTACTGAGCCTATTTTAGGAAATTTGCGTGCAGCGTATAAAGTAGATACTTCCGTTAAAACAAAACGAATGGTATCTTATAAAAAAGATGTTACGCCTATTTATCTTGAAAATACAGTAATTCAATTATCAAGTATTGATTCTTTTGCAAATGCAACAATCAAAGGATCAAAGTCGCATCTGGAATATAATAAGTTAAAAGCCTTTACTAAGCCTGTGTCAGATAAGATGGAAGCATTAAGCGCCACCTATAATGAACTATATAAGAAGAAGGATGAAGCAGGCATGAAAAAATTAGATGCAGAGTATGACAAGGTAGATGCGGAAATGAAAGCGAAACAAAAAGAGTATGTTTTAGCAAATTTAAATTCTCCTATTGTCATGTATGCGTTTGGTAATTTTGCTGGTTATAGTATTAACGCTGATGAAGTTGAACCACTATTTTTAAAAATTCCAATAGCGGTTCGAAATTCAACGAAAGGAAAGGAAATGGCAGGTAAAATTGATATTGCTAAAAAAACAGGTATTGGTAAACCTGCAATTCAATTTACACAAAATGACACGGCAGGTATTCCAGTTTCACTTGCTTCCTTTAAAGGAAAATATGTTTTGGTTGATTTTTGGGCAAGCTGGTGTGGTCCTTGCAGACAAGAAAATCCAAATGTAGTTGCAGCATTTAATAAGTACAGCCCTAAAGGGTTTACAGTATTAGGTGTTTCATTAGACCAACCTACTGGTAAGGAAAGATGGATGGAAGCAATACATAAAGACAACCTAACTTGGACCCAAGTATCTGATTTAAAATATTGGAAGAATGAAGTAGCTGTCATGTATGGTGTACAAGCAATACCGCAAAATTATTTAATCAATGACCAAGGTATTATCATCGGTAAGGATTTAAGAGGAGATGCATTAAATGCAAAGTTGGCTGAATTATTTAAATAAAAAATAGCATAAGAAATTCTCATGCTATTTAAAATATAGTTGCTAATTAATCGGAGTCGTTAACACAGTTTTCAAATCAATGAATGTGTTAACGACTCCGTTCTTTTTAATTTAACCAGTCGTATTTTTTTGCATTCAAAGCGTCTGGTGTCCAGCTTTCAAAAAATTCAAATACTTTTTCTTTACTGTAGTTCTTATCTTTTTCCAGGTAGCCACTGTTTTGTGTGTGCAGTCGTTTTCCTTTCGCATCTAATATTACAAATACTGGAAAACCAAAACGAGCAGGGTATTCATATTTTTCCTGAATGCTTTTGTTTTTATTTTCTTTGGAATAGTTTACATGAACAACTACATAACCCCATTTGTAAAAAAATATGTTTGCCTTCTTTTGCCGCTATTTTTTGAGCCGCCTTAATCGCTGAATCCACATTTTCATAAGGGTTATATAGATTAAATGTTTTCATGTCTGGTTCTATATACTTTGTTTCAGTTGGCTTTGCAGGTGCTAATTTAATTAGTGGCGTAGTTTGTTGTGCGTTAGTTTGTACTATGCCTAGTACAAATAGGATCAAAAAAAGATTTTTCATAAGTTGATTTAATTAAGTGAGTATATTTTATTTTGTAAAAGAGTTTACCATTTGTTTTGAATAGCTTCGATACTTGTGTTTTTATACAATGTATTAAATTCAGCTATAGCTGTATTAATGCCTTGTACTTTTTCCTTTTCATTCTTCCATTGTAGTTGTAAATCAGCTAATTTATTTTTTACCCCTTGTGTAACCCTAGGATCACTTATGTCTATTAATCCTTTTAAATAAAAAAAGTCAACATTTAATTTACTTGGCCAATTAATTACATCCTGTCCGTTTTGAGTTCGGCTTTCAATAATAGCGCTTTCCCAAGCATCAATTTTTTTAATTAAACTATCGGCTGCGCTTGTAATTACTTTTGCTGTTTCAACTTTACCTAAAGTTTCACTATAGTATTGCAATTGCTTTTTAATTCCTCGAAGATTGTTCACTGTAGTATGTATGTTGCTGATAGTGGCACTAATGTTTTCTAGTAACATTTGCTGCTCTTGCCAATCAAGATCACTGACTTTAATATTAGGATTAGGTAACACAGTGATATTTGTTTCAACTATTTCTTTTTTATATTTTAATTGCGCTTTGTATTTTCCGGGAGGTACTGCATATCCACTATAACTTCCTAATACAAATGCACCATTCACATCAGGAGAAAGATCATCCGTTCGAAAATCCCATAAAAATCTATTGTGTCCCTCATTATCACTAAGCTTGGTTTTTGGGGAAGGTCCGCCTGGGTATTTTTTATAATTTGCGTCATCGACATTTGTATATGTACGTATCAGTTTTCCTTGATCTGAAATAATGGTTAGGCTTAGGGTATCTTTTTCACCTAACTTAGGTAAATAATAATCTATAATAACACCCTCGGGCGCATTTTGTCCAATGGTTGCCTCTTTTTCAGGTAGTCCGTTACCGGCGCCATATTTATATGCATATTTAGGCGTAATAATCGTAGGTACTGATATGCTGTTAAAATTGGCGTTTTGTTGAATAGTGCTAATATCATCTAAAATCCAAAACGCACGTCCAGCTGTAGCCGCAACTAAATCATTATCGCGTATCATCAAATCGGTAACAGGGACAATAGGTAAATTTAATTGAAAAGGCTTCCAGGTTGTACCTGCATCATTTGAAATATAAAATCCTCTTTCGCTTCCTGCGTATAGTATGTTTTTATTTTTATTATCTTCTCTAATTACTTTTATGAAGTCGTCATTTTTTATTCCATTATTAATTTTTGTCCAAGTTTTTCCATTGTCGGTTGTTTTATAGGTATAGGATGCATAATCATTAAATTTATATCTAGTCGCACTTATATATACCACTCCTTGCTCAAAACGAGACGCCTCGATACTGTTAATTTGCGATTCTTGTAAATCAACGGGTGTAATATTCTGCCAATTTTTTCCCGCATCAGTTGTTACATACACTAAGCCACAATCACTACCGGTATAGATCGTGTTTGCATCTAATGGAGATTCCTTTACATAAAAGATGGTATTATAATTTTCGCCACCAGCACCTTCATTGGTGAAAGGGATACCACCAGGTCCTTGTTTAGATTTATCATTTCTAGTTAAGTCAGGACTTATTACTTCCCAGTTAAATCCGCCATTGCTTGTTTTTAATAAAACATTACCTGCGTGATAAATTATTTTAGGATTATGTATTGAAGTAACAATTGGCGCATTCCAATTAAAACGATATTTCATTTCCTTGGGCTGTATCGCTAAATTTAAACTTGGATAGGCTTGAATATCTTTTATCTCATTTGTCTTTGTATTTAATACTTCAATGTATCCTTGATAACAGCCCCCATAAACGAGTAATGGATCGTTAGGATCAAAACTTAAATAAGCGGATTCACAACCTGCGCCATAATTCCAGTCTCGTTCGGTAATCGCACCCGTATTATTTCTGCTTGCAATGATCACGGATGAGTTGTCCTGTTGGCCACCATATACTTTATAGGGGAATGTGTTGTCCGTATTTACTCTGTAAAATTGCGCGGTGGGCTGATTCATAATGGATGACCAGGTTTTCGCTTGGTCATAAGTAATTTCACCTCCGCCATCATCGGCTAATCCAATAATATTATTGTTCTTTGGATGAATCCATAAATCATGGGTATCTCCATGACCCACTTTTACATTCGAAAATGTTTTTCCTCCATCTATTGACTTCATCATTGGTGCGTTCAACACATACACGATATTTTCATTTTTAGTATCCGCATATACTTTCATATAATACCATGAACGCGATGAAATATCTTGAT
The DNA here is from genome assembly GCA_009920495.1 of Chitinophagia bacterium. Classification (GTDB taxonomy): domain Bacteria; phylum Bacteroidota; class Bacteroidia; order Chitinophagales; family Chitinophagaceae; genus Sediminibacterium. The sequence goes on along the minus strand of RFZW01000099.1, from coordinate 2,221 downwards.
TGTTTGAAAGTAAAGCCCAGTTTTTTCCACCATCATCTGATCGGTATAATCCTGATTTCTTTTTTTCTGATTCCACAATTGCAAAAACCCGATTTGAATTTACCCTTGAAACACTAATACCCATTTTACCTAAATTGGTGGGCAGGCCTTCGGTTAATTTAGTCCAAGTTTCACCTTCATCAATTGATTTCCAAAGTGAAGAACCTTTACCTCCACTAGATACTGTCCAAGGGAAACGACGGTGTTCCCAAGCAGCAGCATATAATATTCGTGGATTATTCATGTCCATAGATAACGATGCGATACCGGTGCTATCGTTAATATATAAAACCTTTTTCCAATGTGCGCCCCCATCTGTACTTTTAAAAACACCTCGTTCATTATTAGGACCATGCACTGTGCCTTGTGCACCAACATAAACGATATCAGGATTCGTAGGATGAATACATATTTCAGAAATATGTCTAGATTGTTCTAATCCGATATTTTTCCAAGTGGTCCCACCATCCACACTTTTGTAAACCCCATCTCCATAGCTAGTCATTACGCCACGAACCGCATGTTCTCCAGTACCTACATACAATACATTTGGATCCGATTCAGACACCGCAATATCCCCAATAGAACCCACCTTGAAAAAGCCGTCTGAAATATTTTTCCAACTGATTCCACCATCAATTGTTGTCCAAACACCGCCACCAGTATATCCTGCGTAAAACTTTTTTTCTTGTTGGATAACGCCAGTAATGGTGTTGGCCCTTCCCCCTCTAAATGGGCCAATATTTCTCCATTGTAAATTTTTAAAAATGGAATCTGGAACAGGGTTAACCGACGGCGTTGACGCAATTGGAGACACCGCTTTTTTTCGTTGTGCTTTAGCCCCCAAGGTGATGAACATTAGACAAACTAGGAATATGTTTTTCATATTTGTTTTTTATACAGATGATGAATAAGAAAATACTTTTTTAAATGTTGCTCATGCGTAAAAATGAACAACGAAAGTAATTTACAAAAAAGACCGCATTATTTGTATAAAAAATTATGAATTATTCGTATTTGATAACTAAAAATTTTAAATTGAGCCAATACTTTGAATTATTTAATTTCCAAGGTTATATTATTATCATTATAAACAATTTTATATGCGTAAAATTATTATTTTAATTTGTCTGATTGTTAGCACACAATTATTCGTGCAAGCACAAAATGTGCCAACGCCAAAATCGCATTTTGGATTTAGTATTGGCGACAATTATCACTTGGCCACTTTTACGCAAACGGAAGCGTATTTAAAAAAAATAGCAGCGACTTCAAAAAAAGTAAAATTACAAGTCATTGGAAAAACCGAAGAAGGTCGGAATCAATACATGGTTATTGTATCTGATCCAAACAATTTAGCCAATGTAGAAAAATACAAAAGCATTGCACAAAAATTAGCACGCGCGGAAGACTTAACCCCGGCAGAAGCTAAAAAACTATCTAATGAAGGAAAGGCGGTAGTGTGGATTGATGGCGGGTTACATGCGACTGAGGTAGTAGGTATTCATCAGTGGATAGAAACCCTGTATCAAATTATTACAAGAACAGATGAAGAAACAAATCGCATTTTAAAATCAACCATCATTTTATTTGTGCATGCAAATCCCGATGGACAAGAGCTAGTTTCAAATTGGTACATGCGCAATAGTGATACCTTAAAAAGAACAACTTCTGGTTTGCCAAGACTCTATCAAAAATATATTGGGCATGATAATAATCGTGATTTTTTCATGACCAACATGAGCGAATCTAGAAACATGAGTGTGCAACAATATATAGAATGGATGCCACAAATTTTATACAATCATCATCAGACCGGTCCTCCAGGTACAGTGGTTGCTGGCCCTCCTTATCGTGATCCTTTTAATCATGTATATGATCCGTTATTGATGACTGGTATTGATGCATTAGGTGCCGCAATGAGTAGTCGTTTGAACACAGAAAGCAAACCTGGATATACGATGAAAGGCGGCTCGGTATATTCAACTTGGTGGAATGGCGGATTGCGCACCACCGCTTATTATCATAATATCATTGGTTTATTAACTGAAATTATTGGAAGCCCTACACCATCCAATATCCCATTGGTGCCGCAAAGATTAATTCCGAATAGCGGACTACCTTATCCAATCCTTCCACAAAAATGGTATTTCAAAAATTCAATTGATTATTCTATTTCATT
>RFZW01000098.1 GCA_009920495.1 Chitinophagia bacterium | reverse complement strand
GTCAGAACAAGAAATCATTCGACGCGAAAAATTACAACAATTAGAAGCTGCAGGCATTAATCCCTATCCAGCCCCTTTATATCCGGTGACTCACTATTCAATTGATATAAAGCAAAACTATACCGAGGAAACCAAGGAGCAATTTGCAGCGGTTTGCGTTGCGGGTCGTATTATGAGTGTGAATGATAAGGGTAAAGTGTTATTTGTAAAAATCCAAGATGATAAGGGCATTTTTCAGTTATATATAAAGAGAGATGAAATTTGTCCAGACGAGGATAAAACCTATTGGGAGGTGATGACTAAAAACGCAATGGACCTAGGTGACATTTTAGGCGCAACAGGATATGTGTTTGTCACCAAAACAGGTGAAACCTCATTGCATGCGAGTACCATTACCTTATTAGCAAAATCATTAAAGCCATTACCGGTGGTGAAGCGTGATGAAGATGGTCATGTGTTTGATGCAGTAACAGATCCTGAATTTAGATATCGTCAACGCTATGCTGATTTAATTATTAATCCAGATGTAAAGGAAACTTTTGTAAAGCGTACTTTATTAATGACCACCATTCGTGAGTTTTTAAATACCCGTGGTGCATTAGAGGTGGATACACCTGTGTTACAAGCCATTCCTGGGGGTGCTGCTGCTAGGCCCTTTACGACGCATCATAATGCACTAGATGTTCCATTTTACTTGCGTATTGCGAATGAATTATATTTAAAGCGATTAATTGTCGGTGGTTTTGAATGGGTGTATGAGTTTAGCCGCAACTTTAGAAACGAAGGAATGGATCGTACCCATAATCCAGAGTTTACCGTATTAGAATGGTATACTGCTTACAAAGATTATTTCTGGATGATGGAAATAACAGAACAATTATTTGAAAAGATTGCCCTCACTTTGCATGGCAAAACAGAACTAACTGTTGGCGATACTACTATTAATTTTAAAGCACCTTTTCGTCGTGTGACGATTATGGAAGCGATACAGGAAAATACGGGTATTGATATTTCAGCGATGGATGAAGCGGGATTAAGAGATGTTTGTAAGCAATTACATATTGATGTGCCACCTACCATTGGTAAAGGCAAGTTGATTGATGAAATTTTTGGTGCAACCAGTGAATCAAAATATATCCAACCAACATTTATTATTGACTATCCGATTGAAATGAGTCCATTAACCAAAAAACATCGTTCCAAAGAAGGATTGGTAGAGCGTTTTGAATTAATGGTGAATGGTAAAGAGTTAGCCAATGCTTATACGGAATTAAATGACCCTATTGATCAACGTAAGCGTTTTGAGGATCAAGTAGCACTTATGGAAAGAGGGGATTATGAAGCCATGTTTATTGATCATGACTTTTTAAGAGCTTTAGAATATGGGATGCCACCTACTTCAGGTATTGGTATTGGAATAGATCGTTTATGTATGATGATGTTGAATCAACCTTCTATACAAGATGTATTATTCTTCCCGCAAATGCGCCCGGAAACAAACGAGTAATTTTATAAAAATCATAAGAGGGGGTTATAGAGATTATTTTTTTAAAAAATCATAAGAGGTTAAAGTAAAAGAAGGGTAAATTTTAAACCCTTCTTTTACTAACTAATCTCTGTAGTTCAATGCTGGTTTAATGTCGCCTAATAGTGCTTTGTATTTATAATCGCCAATAGCAGTTTTAAGTTCTTGTGTTGCTTTTTGAATTAATAAAGGGTTACTCATTAAATCAATTGCCGTTAATGCCATTGCTTTACTTGCTAGCAACATTCCCTTAGTTCCAATCTCTGTGCCACCTGCTGCTACTGCTTGCCAGCTATGTGCTGTTGTTCCTGGCACCCATGTTGCTACGCGCGCGCCAACAGTGGGCTTTAAATAGCTAACATCACCTACATCAGTGGATCCGGTATTGCCACCACCTACTTCATAACTCAATGGTTTGATGTTTGCTATAGTTTCTATTGCAACGGGTGCACCATTAAATGTGGGTTGTATTTTTTTTGCAAATGCTTTTTCTTCCTCCGAATACGTAATGCCCCCTACTTTTTCTAAATTGGTTTGCATTACTTCAGCAAGTGTTTTGTTAATTAATAAATCGTGTGTGCCACCAATGATATCATATTTCATCGTAGTACCTGTTCCTAAGGCAGCACCTTCTGCAGCTTTTACTACTCTGTCAAAAATTTCTACGACCTCTTTACGTTTTGGATGTCGCACATAATAATATACTTCTGCAAAGTCAGGAACCACATTAGGTGCTTTACCACCACTGGTAATCACATAATGAATTCTAGTTTCTTGCGGAATATGTTCTCGCATCATATTGACCATATGGTCCATGGCTTCCACTGCATCTAAAGCCGATCTTCCTTGTTCAGGGGACATGGCTGCATGTGAAGCGATGCCATAAAATTTAAACTTCGCCGATTTATTAGCAAGCGAAATGGAAGTTCCTACTGCATTGACAACATCTGGATGCCAGTGAATAACGGCATCTAAATCATTTAATAATCCAGCACGCACTAAAAATACTTTACCACTACCGCCTTCTTCCGCAGGGCAACCATATATTTTAATCGTACCTTTTAATTTACCTGCTGCAATTAATTCTTTAATAACAATACCTGATGCCACACTTGCAGTTCCAAACAAATGATGCCCACAAGCGTGTCCAGCAATTTTACCAGCAATGGTATTTTTTTCAGGACTAGTTGTTTGCGCCAAACCAGGCAAAGCATCAAATTCAGCTAAAATACCAATCACCGGCGAACCCGATCCGTAAGTAGCTACAAAGGCAGTAGGAATATCTGCTACGCCTGTTTCCACTTTGAAGCCAGCCTCTTTTAAATGTTGCACATGTAATGCAGCGCTTTTCGTTTCTTTGTAACCTACTTCCGCAAAATCCCAAATTTGCAGCGCCGTTTTTTTATCTAAATCATAACGATTGTCTAAAAAAGTAATCGTTTCGTTTTTGATGGTATTCAATTGCGCAACCATCGGATCTATTTTATTTTTTTTCTGCGCAGTAGCTGATAAAAATAAAACAACCATGCTTAATAATAAAGTAGGTTTCATCATAAAAATCTTTTATTAAAATAGTATCGAAAAAAATTATAAAAATAAATCGTAAAATAATTTAGCCCCAGGTACAACGGAGTAATGTGCTAAATCGGTAATGCCTTCCGCGGCCAATACGTCTTCATCAATGAATGTTTTTCCTGTGTATTGTAATTTTTCCTTGCTTAAAATAAATAAAGCCGCATCCGCAATAATAGCGGGCGTTCGGCTCATGTTCGCTAACATTTCGCCACCCAATAAATTACGCACTGCAGCGGTATCAATCGTGGTGCGCGGCCACAATGAATTACATGCAATTTGATCCTCTTTAAATTCCTCTGCCCAACCCAAGGTTAACATACTCATATCATATTTTGATAAAGTATAAGCCACATGTGGTCCCAACCATTTTGGTGCCAAATTAATGGGAGGAGATAAAGTTAAAATATGTGCATGTGATGATTTCTTTAAATAAGGGAGTGCATGTTGAACCACTAAAAAAGTACCGCGTACATTAATGCTGTGCATTAAATCAAATCTTTTGCTGGGCGTATTTTCAGTATCTGTTAATTGAATGGCGCTAGCATTATTAATTACAATATCAATGCCTCCAAATTTTTCAACGGTTTGTTTGATTGCTTCTGCAATTTGAGCTTCATCACGAATATCCACTTGCACTGCCAAAGCCTTTACACCAAGGGCTTCCACCTCAGCTGCGGCTGAAAAAATAGTGCCACCCAAACGTGGATCTTCCTGTACCGATTTTGCAGCAATCACAATATTTGCGCCTGCGCCTGCTAATTTTAATGCCATTGCTTTACCAATGCCTCTGCTTCCACCAGTAATAAAAACTGTTTTTCCTTGTAATGACATAATAAGTTATTTTAAAAATTCAATAATTACTTTTTCTGTTTCCCCGCAAGCCACTTCTAACACTTCGTTTTTAATAATGGTATTAAATTCATGACTAAAGCTAATTTCATATTCGGCTTTATCTAAACGCATTTGAATACTTTCTGGCGTTTCGGTTTTTCTATGTTCCAATCTTTCTTTTAATACTGCAATGGAAGGCGGCTGAATAAATATAGACAAACTGCTACTTCCTAATTGTTTTTGCACATGAATGGCGCCCTTCACATCAATATCTAAAATAGGTGTTTTTCCAAGCGCCCAAATTCTTGTTAACTCCGATTTCAACGTACCATAATAAACATCTTTATATACCATCTCGTGTTCCAAAAATTCATTTTGCGCAATCAACCCTTCAAATTTAGCTAAGCTAATAAAATGGTATTCAACCCCATCTGTTTCCCCACCCCTTGGCGCACGGGTAGTGGCAGACACCGAAAAAGATAAATTAGGAAAACGCTGCAATAAAAATTGGGCAATGGAGGTTTTGCCGGCCCCCGAAGGTGCAGTTAAAATAATAACTTTTTGAGATGGGTCTGACATCCGAACTCGGTTTTAAAATGGCTTAATTGAACTTGTCTAAATTACAGAAATACCGCCTAAATAAATTAAATATTCTTCCGATTATGAAACTGTATTTATGCCGTATATTTAAAGTATAAAATTAATTATATAAACAATAGCATCATGCAAAAACAAATTTTCACCGCATTGTTACTTGTAACAACGCTTTTTGTTACAGCGCAAAGGCCCACCATGGAACCGCCTACTGCTGCAGCGCCTAAGGCTGCTGAAAAAGACCAATACCCTGCATTTAAAAGAGAAATTAGTTTGGAGCAAAAAACCGAAACCAAAGGGGAGGTTACCATCAAAGGTCAAAAAGTACCGTATAAAGTAACTGCCACTACACAACCTGTTTGGGACGATGATGGCAAAGCGATTGCCGCATTATTTTATGTATACTACGAACGCACCGATGTGACCAATAAAGAAACTAGACCTTTGGTCATTTCCTTTAATGGCGGACCTGGTACTGCAAGTGTTTGGATGCACTTGGGCTATACCGGACCTAAAAAATTAAAAATAGACGACGAAGGTTATCCAGTACAACCTTATGGATTTGAGGACAACCCACAATCCTTAATTGATGTTGCGGATATTGTTTATATTGATCCAGTGAACACAGGATTTTCTCGTATCCTAGATAAGTCAGTTCCTACTTCTAAATTTTTTGGCGTTAATGCAGATGTAAAATATCTAGCGGATTGGATTAATGCATTTGTAGCAAGACAAAAAAGATGGGCATCTCCTAAATTTTTAATTGGAGAAAGTTATGGTACCACCCGCGTTTCTGGATTGTCATTAGAATTACAAAACAGGCATTGGATGTATTTAAATGGGGTGATTTTAGTTTCGCCTACTGATTTAGGTATTGATCGTGATAGAGTATCAGATGCTGCTTTACGCATTCCTTACATGGCAGCAACTGCATGGCACCATAAAAAATTAGCCACTGAATTTCAATCCAAGGACTTAACTAAATTTTTACCTGAAGTAGAATCCTTTACCATCAATGAATTGATGCCTGCCATTGCACAGGGTGGCGCATTATCTGTTGAGAAAAGAAAAGATATCGTTAAAAAAGTTTCGAAATATATTGGCTTAAATGAAACTGTAGTTGCACAACAAAGTTTAGAAATTCCGTATGCTTATTTTTGGAAGGAGCTATTACGTGATCAAGGAAAAACCATTGGCCGCTTGGATTCACGTTATATAGGTATTGATAGAATTGATGCTGGTGAAAAATCAGATTACAATCCTGAACTTACTTCATGGGAACATTCTTTTACGCCAGCAATCAATATGTACTTAAGAGATGAGTTGGGATATAAGACAGATTTAAATTATTTTATTTTTGGCCCTACCTATCCTTGGGATAATACCAATAATAAAACGGGCGATAATTTACGTCAAGCAATGATGCAAAATCCGTATTTAAATTTATTGGTGCAATCAGGATATTATGATGGCGCGTGTGATTATTTTAATGCAAAATATAATATGTGGCAAATGGATCCTGCAGGAAAAATTCAAGATCGTATGTTCTGGGAAGGATACAAAAGCGGACACATGATGTATTTACGCAAGGAAGATTTAGCTACAAGCAATGATCACTTAAGAAGCTTCATTAAAAAAAGTATACCTCCTCCAGGTACACCTGCTATATTTAAATAAACACTTTATCGCTATTTTAAAGTCAAAAGGGTCCCGATGCATCGGGAC
>RFZW01000097.1 GCA_009920495.1 Chitinophagia bacterium | reverse complement strand
CTATCCAAACCCACTTGCTTTAAATGATAAGTGACAAAATCCAATATTTCACTCATTCTAGCCTGGATAATTCCTGCCAAACTTTTCACGCTGATTTCTTTTGCTGGCATTCCCTTTAAACCTGGAATTGTGACATAAGCATTTGCTTTTGCCTCATCTGCCAACGCGCTACCAAACTGCACTTTCATTGCTTCTGCTTGACTTTTCAAAACACCTAAGCCAAGTCGAATATCATTAGTAATGTTTTCGCCACCGAATGGTATTACTGCTGTATGCTTCAAGATGCCATCATAAAATACGGCTAAATCACTGGTGCCACCTCCAATATCTAATATTGCCACACCCGCTTCTAAATCGATATCACTCATAACCGCACTTGCAGAAGCTAAGGGTTGCAATACCAAATCCTTCGTCACTAAACCACTACGCTCCACTGAACGATTGATATTACGAATTGCATTTCTGTCACCAGTTAGGATTAAAAAATTTGCACCCACTTTTACCCCGTTCACACCTACCGGCTCTTTCACATTTGGGTTATTGTCAACATGAAACTCTTGTGGTATCACGTCAATAATTTGATCCCCAGCTGGAATAAATGTTTTGCGTTGGTTATTGATTAATTGCTCAATTTCCCAAGGTTGAATTTCGTTCTCCGCATCCTGACGAACCATGTCACCCCTAGTTTGTAAACTTTTAATATGATGACCAGCAATACCTACAAATACTTCATTGATTTCTAAATCAGGATTGCTTAATTGACAATTTTGAAGTGCTTGTTGAATTGCTTTAATGGTTTGATCAATGTTTAACACTTGACCATGTTGTACCCCATTACTATTGGCACGGCCAAAGCCCAAGATCTCTAATTTGCCAAACTCATTTTTTCTGCCAGCTATAGCCGCAATCTTTGTGGTACCAATATCTAGACCCACAATGATGGGCGAATCATTTTGACTCATTTTTATGTATTTTAGTTGTTAGTTGTTGTTGTTCTTAGAAGTGGTCTTTGTTGGCATTAAAGCTTTCGCGGATTTCTTCTTATTAATTAACGATTTATTGTTTTGTTTATTGTCTTTTTTCTTGATTTGTTTGTTGATTTTTATTGGGGTGCTTTTTTTATTTGCAGCCACTTTAACTGCGGGCTTCTTAGCCACTTTATTTTCAACTATTTTGACCTCTTTTTTTATAACCATGGGCGTCACTTTCTTCAAAGTATCTTTGATGATTGGCGCTGTCGCGGTATCCATATTCGTAACCCCATTATCCATAGTAGCTAATACCGAATTTTGAAATGGCAGCATACCTGGGGCATATTGAATAGGCTCCAATCCCTTTTTTAGGGCAACAATTTGTCCGTCAAATCTGCAATCCAATACCTGATAGGCATTGATCCCACTTTGTACCCACACTTTTTTATAGAAAGTATATAGGCGATTTAATTTATCTGCCAAATTATCTACCGACCCTATTAAAACGGTATGATCCCCTAAGCTAGGGACCATTTGAAAATCACCATTGGACCCGATATTTACTTGTGCAATTTGCGCAGTAAAAAAGCTGTCCGATTTAATAGTATTTGAAAAAAAGAGTACTTCCTTTAGTAGCAAACTATCTGGCGCTGATAAATTTTCTTGATTGGTTGGAAAACCTGTAAAAACAGGTAAACGCAGCACGGTAAGCTGTTTTAAAGGTAAGCGCCAACCTTGATCGTCAATATAAAAGGAACTTCCTGACACAGTGAAAACACGTGCTATCGGAATTCTTTGTTGTATTTTAACTTCTAATAATTGTTGGTTATTGATAAACAGTTCTGCATTTTTTATCCATCTTATTTTTTCCAACTCCTTTTCAATCGATGTTAAATTAATGCTTTCAACAATGGTTCCTTTGATAATCCCTTGGTCTTTTAAAATTTGGGTGATTTCATTTTCATCCATGAATAAAGCCTTGGTCGTTTCGCCCACCAATTCTACTTGAATTTGCGATAATTTTTTAGCCACTTTCACTTTCCAAGCAATCACAAATAAAAATATCAATGCTGCACCTGCAATGCTCCACAAAGTTTTAATCAATATGTTTTGCCATTGCTTCATTTGGTAGATATAAGAAGGTCTTTAATATTATTGATACAAACATCTATATCTCCTGCACCTGCCATCACTATCAACTTATCAGGCGTGGTTGCAGCCCATGCCAACAATGCCTCTTTTGACATTACTTGTTTTTTTGAAATACTCATTTTCTCAACCAACATATCACTGGTAACGCCAGGAATAGGTAATTCCCTTGCTGGATAAATAGGTAATAAAATAACTTCATCTGCCTTATCCAATGTTTCAACAAAGCCATCACATTGGTCCTGCGTGCGACTATACAAGTGTGGTTGAAAAACCAAAACCATTTTCTCGCCAGGATATATACTTCTTACCCCAGCTATTAATGCATTTAATTCTTCTGGATGATGCGCATAATCGTCAATCAAAACCTTATTGGCTGTTTTAACCTTATACTCAAAGCGACGCTTAACACCATTGAAATCCGCAACCGCTAACTTGATTTTATTTTCATCAATACCCAAGGTTAATGCAATTGCAATTGCAGCTGTTGCATTTTCAACATTATGCAAGCCCCCCATATTCAAAACTACTTCCTTCAAAACGCCCCCTGGATGCACTAAATCAAAAATATAAGAACCATCCACCACTTTTAAATTTTGTGTATGATAAGATGCATCGTTTTTATCATACCCATAAGTTTGAATCGCTTTATCATTCGAATTAGTCACCACCGTTGTTCCCATTTTTTGAATCAATGTACCCCCTGGCTTAATCTTATCCGCATATTGCCCAAATGCTTTCAATACCTCTTCGGCGGTGCCATAAATATCTAAATGATCCGGATCCACTGCAGTAATGACTGCAATATTTGGTGATAATTTTAAAAAACTACGATCGTATTCATCCGCTTCCACAACCACTACATTTTTTTCATGGCTCCAAAAATTGGTATTATAATTGGAAGCAATTCCACCTAAAAATGCATTACAGCCATATTCAGTATGTCTTAAAATGTGGGCGGTCATTGAAGTGGTCGTAGTTTTTCCATGGGTGCCAGCAATGCCAATAGTAAATGCATTTTCAGTCACCCATTGTAATACATCACTCCGCTTAACTACGTTATAACCATGATCTCTGTAATAATTTAATTCCCCATGATCCGCAGGTATGGCAGGTGTATAAACAATGACAGTAGCTGCTTTGTCCATTTGATTTAAATCGTCTTCAAAATGAATTTTTATCCCTTCCTTCACCAAATCGTCGGTTAATACCGTGGGTGTTTTATCATAACCAGAAACATGCACAGTTAGTTAGTGGGTTCATTCGTACTATTACTTTACTGATTTTTAAATATGTTGTAGTATTTGTTCTGCAATAACTTCATCTGCATTTGTAAATGCATGTGCTTTTATTTTTTCTTCCATCAACTTCCTAGCTTGTTCATCCTGCATCAAATTTTGTAATAAGGGAATCAATTTTTGATTCACTTCATTATCGCTGACCATTTTCGCAGCACCATTGTCTACCAATGCCATCGCATTATGTGTTTGATGATCCTCTGCTGCATGTGGATAGGGCACAAAAATGGCCAGCATTCGGTTTTCCTGTTTGCCAAATCAACTGTAGGTTAGCCTCTAAAAATGCGGCCAAATTACTTTGGATGGCTTTATTAATGGAGCTTGCACCCAAACTTCCGCCTACGATTAATACCGTTTTTTTATTGGGCATTAAACCAAAATGCAATACTGCATTATTTTTGCTATAGGAAGTATTGATAATATTTTGTCTCACCGGATTGCCTGTCACCAATATTTTTTCAGCCGGGAAAAATGATTCCATCCCTTTTGTCCCTGTGAATATCTGTGTAGCATCAGCACCTAACCATTGATTTGCTTTACCCGCAAATGCGTTTGACTCGTGAATAAATGTAGGTATTGATTTTGTTTGCGATTGTTTCAAAACTGGAAAGCTAGAATAGCCACCCACACCAAAAACGGCATTAGGTTTGAATTTTTTTATAATCGCCTTCACTTGAAAATAACTTTTCAATAATTTCCAAGGTAAGGATACATTTTTTAATAAATTAGTTCTGTTAAATCCTGCTATAGTGATGCCAATAATCTCATACCCTGCTTGTGGTATTTTCTCCATTTCCATTTTACCTAAGGCACCCACAAATAATATAGCCGCATCAGGTTGTATTTTCTGTATTGCTTGCGCTACGGCTATCGCAGGGAAAATATGCCCTCCGGTACCGCCACCAGCGATGATGATGCGTATGTTTTTATATTGCGGACTTAACGCCATTGCTTATCTCCGTGTTTTCGTCAGGTAATTCAATTTCAGTTTCTACCGGTGCCTTCCCTTCCATTTGTTCCACATTTCGTGCGACACTTAATATCAATCCAATAGCACAACAAGTAAATATAAATGAGCTTCCACCCATACTTACTAATGGCAATGTTACCCCTGTCACTGGAACAATATTTACATTCACTGCCATATTTGCAATGGCTTGAATGATTAATGTAAAACTTAAACCAAGTGCTAAAAAAGCACCAAAAGCATAAGGACATCTTCTAAAAATTCGAATACATCTAAATAAAAAAACCAAATAAATAAAGATGATAAATGCACCTCCAATCAATCCATATTCTTCAATAATTACGGCATATATAAAATCATTATACGCTTGCGGTAAAAAATTTCTTTGTCGACTATTTCCTGGACCAAGACCAAAAAAGATACCGCCATTTGCGATAGCTATTTTTGCTTGTTGAACTTGGTAAGGCACTTCCTTTTCATTGGCGTACATAAAATCCTGCACCCGATTTACCCAGGTGCCAACACGACCAAAACTTTTCATTTTTTCAGCAACCACAGGCTGCCCTTCCACCGATTTACTGGAGTGTGTCGCAATGGCTACACCCACAATAATTGCCACAGGAATCATCGCAACCAATATGGTCAAAAATATATGCTTAAAGCTCACGCGCCCAATAAACATCAGCAATAATGAAGTAGCCCCCGTTAATAAGGCATTAGACAAATTTGCTGGCATGATTAATCCGCAAATAATGAATACAGGAATAATGACAGGCAAGAAACCTTTTTTGAAATCCTTAATAACTTCCTGCTTTTTACTTAACACCTTTGATATATACATAAACAAAGCAAGCTTTGCCACATCACTACTTTGTATGGTCAAATTGATAATGGGTAATTTAATCCATCTGCTACCGTCATTAATTTTTGCACCAAAAAATAAAGTATAAATTAATAATGGAATTGCCAACATAAATAATATGGTTGCAATTTTTGAAAACACCGTATAATTGATTCGATGCAAGCCAAAAATTACCAGCAAACCCACTAAAGTAAATATGACTTGCTTAAATAAATAAACACTTGTGTTACCACGGTACATTTTATAAGCCAAAGAACCTGTTGCACTATACACGACCAGTATAGATATCAATGATAATACAATGACTAACCCCCATATGTATTTATCACCCCTTGTTCTTTGGTCCAAATGCTCCTTCATGCCTCCAATCGAAGGCATTTGTGAAAATAATTTATCCGTGGTCTCGTTGAACATGCTTATAATTCTTTTACTGACTCTTTAAATTGAACACCTCTATCCTCATAGTTTTTAAATAAGTCAAAACTTGCACATGCTGGGCTTAATAAAACAACATCCCCTTTTTCAGCTAACTTAAAAGCTGCATTCACTGCTTTTTTTGCAGAATCCGCTTCTACAATCGAAGCCACTTTATCTCCAAAAAAGTCAATGATCTTTTTGTTGTCAGTACCCATACAAATAATTGCCTTTACTTTTTCTTTCACTAATTCAGCAATTAATTCATAGTCGTTCCCTTTATCCACACCGCCTAAAATTAGCACAGTTGATTTTTGCATACTCTCTAATGCATACCAAGTACTGTTTACATTGGTTGCCTTACTATCATTTACAAAGTCAACACCACGAACAGTTGCCACAAATTCCATGCGGTGTTCAAGGCTATGAAAATTACTTACGGCTTCGCGGATTTTTTCCTTGCGAATTCCCAAAGTAGTTGCAGCAATGCTTGCTGCCATTGTATTATAAGCATTATGCTTGCCTTTTAATGCAAAATCATAAATACTCATCGACACGCGTTCTTCTTGGATTTTCAACATCATTTGGTCGTTTTTGATGTAGCCTCCTTTTTTTACTTCTTGTTTCATAGAAAATG
>RFZW01000096.1 GCA_009920495.1 Chitinophagia bacterium | reverse complement strand
TCTAAAGTTATTTTCAAATCCGACTTGTCATATTCCACAGGCTGCATATCAATCTATTTTGCAATTCAATCGTTTGGTCTTAATTTGGATCAATCACCATAAAGATAAAAAAATAGTGTGTAAAACGAACACATTAAAGTAAAAAATTGATAGAATTTATATAATCAAGGCCAATAATTGGTATATTGCTTATTATCAAGCGCTTAGGGTAAATAAATGGACAAAATTGTAATATATACCGATGGTTCCTCCAGGGGAAATCCAGGACCTGGGGGTTATGGTGCACTTTTGATATGGGGAGAGAAAATGAAAGAACTTTCAGGCGCCTATCGTAAAACCACCAACAATCGCATGGAGTTATTAGGGGTCATTAAGGCCCTTCTTTCTATTAAAAAAAGAGAATTGCCCATTCACATTTATACAGATAGCAAATACGTTGTTGAGTCGGTTGAGAAAAAGTGGTTGGACAATTGGATTAAAACCGACTTTAAAGGAGGTAAGAAAAATAAAGATCTGTGGTTACAGTACCATAAAATTGCGGGCCCTTTTACAATTAAATTTCATTGGGTCAAAGGTCATGCCAACAATCCATTCAACAATCGCTGTGATGAATTAGCGACCCAAGCTGCCGATAATGGCCCTTGGGAAATTGATGCTGCATTTGAAGCAGCGCAAGCTTAAATGAGGTTGATTAATGACAAAGGAAAATCACAAACTTCCTTAGTAGGAAAATGCACACTGAATTTGTAGCACCTATAAAATTAAGGTACAGAATTATACCGTTTTAAATTGGGGCACCATTAAGCGGAAGCTACCAAATAAAACACCGCCAAATACTAAAGTACCTGCAACACTGTATGGATAAAATGGCAAGCCATCCACCATTGTTTGCACAAGTCCGGTCATATTATACGCATGGTGATATCCACCCCCTACTGCCCAAACTAAAAAGTTAGACACTAAAAAATATACAGTAGGTGCTGCTAAAAAGCCAATCACAAATTTTGAAACTTTATTATTTTGTAATCCAAAACCAAATACTGCAGTACCAGCAATTAAAACATAATTTAACAATTGTCCGCTATAAAAACCTTCCATTGGTGACAAATGGTAAATGAATAATACTTGGTATAACAAATCTGAAATAAACATGGATAAGATAGGCAATAAAAATGCATATTGTTTTTGCTTAGAAAACAAAGATCCTCCAAATAATGCAATTGCAATTTGTGGTGCAAAACCATAAGGACGACCTGGCATTACACGATATAATGCACTTGTTGCAATCATGATCACTAAAGCAATAATTATTTGTTTATTTAACTTCATCGTTGTTGTTTTTCTATGGTTTTACCCTTTACCAATTATGATTTAATTGGATTAGGTTTTCAAAAATAAGGATTCAAATTAACATTGCAGAATTTACATTTTCCTCAAATGTGAATAACCTTATGGAACAAATGCCTTAAACAATACAGAATCGCTATTGGCAGTCAATACAACCGATTGTCCTGCAGGCAACATAGCCACTTTGCCTGCTTTCAATAGGATATCTTCCAACTGAATATCTCCTTGGGACAACAATACCATTTCTAATCCACTAGTATTAATTGTGTAAGTTTCCCCCTTCTTAAGGGCAATTTTTGTTAAACCAAAATCTGGAACTGGGCATGCGTAAGTAGTTTCATATTCATTCAACGCCTCCCCTTTTAAAACATTTGGATAGGTAGGAATAAATTTCACCTGTTTTATAAGTTCATTAACATCTACATGTTTGGTGGTCAGCCCTCCCCTTAAAACATTATCACTATTTGCCATCAACTCGATATTCTGTCCTTCCAAATAAGCATGTAATAATCCAGCTCCTTGAAAAACACCTTCGTATTTAGCTACTTGTACAATATTTAAAATATAGATGGAAAAAATTCCTTTGTCAATATTTTTTTCTGGCACATGACCATCATAATATTTATTCGCCCACCAATGTGGATGTGACTTGTCTACTGAACCACTTTTTACGGAACTCACCGCATCCAACATTAATGGCTTTAAAATATAATCAGCATCCTCCGAAGAAAGCTGCATAAAAAAACGATACAGGCCTTCATAATCTACCCCTCTGAAATGATCTTGTAATGGATTAAAATAAAAAAACTCCTTTAATCTTGCTTCAAGTAATTCAGGTGCTAAAAATCCATGTAATAACCAAAAATCGCTTAAGGCCACCATCACTTCCGGTTTGTGGTTTTTGTCTTTGTAATTTCTTACTGCAGCATTCAAATCAATACCAGCCGCTTCCTCCTTTTCAAAACCAAGTATGGCATTTTGTTTGTTAGGATGCGCTTGAATACTTAACATTTTAGCCACATCCAACAGTTTATATAAATAAGGAAGTGTCCCAAAGGTTGCTAGTGTTTTATCACCCAAAAGCATCGCCCCATGGTCCACTAACATTTTATCTAGTAAAACAACCCCCTGCTCCGTTGTAATTTCTGAAACAGCCGCAGGATGTGCCCCCATCCAATATTCCGCATATGGTTCATTGTCTATATTATCTATGCCCATTAAGGCAGGAATAAACTGGGTACCTCCCCAATCATAATGCCGATGCTTTCCTTGTAATTTATACGCTTTTTGCATGTATTTTATTCCGTTATGTTTCCGCCTAATGCGCAATTTTTATGAACAACAAAGATACTGGGTTTTTGGGCGAAAACATAACCGCACAATACCTAACACAGAATGGATTTGAAATTTTACACCGAAATTGGCGATACAAGCATCTTGAAATTGATATTATCGCTTTCAAAGACGGGATACTCCATATTGTTGAAGTTAAAACCCGAACAGATAACCAATTTGGCTTTCCTGAACAAGCCATCACTTCAAAAAAAATGCAGTTTTTAAAAAATGCAGCCGCCCATTACCAATATGAATACCCGCAATGGAAGTATTTACAGTTTGATGTTGCAGCACTATTATTGACGCCATCAAAGGAGTGGGATTTGCTTTATATTACCGATGTTTATTTTTGATTTTTTTTACTAAGTATTAATTGTTAAATTGTAATAACCTTATTCCGGCAACGCAAAATTTTATTTTATGAGCAAGATTGAATCAAAAAAAGCACTGATTACAGGCGGCGCTTCGGGCATTGGGAAATTAATGGGATTACAGTTATTACAAAAAGGATTAGCCACTTTGGTCATTTGGGATGTAAATGAAACCCTCCTTCAATCTACTGCTTTAGAATTTAAAAAAATGGGGTATGATGTTTATATCTATTTAGTGGATGTAATGAATACGACACAAGTAATAAATACTGCTGCACTCGTAAAAAAGGAAGTGGGTAAAATTGATATACTAATTAATAATGCCGGCATTGTCGTTGGAAAATATTTTATCGATCACACACATGAGGATATCGACAAAACCATGGGCATCAATAGTAATGCACTGATGCATATTACTAGGGAATTTTTAGGGGACATGATGCAAACAAAACAAGGACATATTGTTAATATCGCATCCGCTGCCGGCATGGTCAGTAATCCCAAATTAAGTGTATACGTTGCAAGTAAATTTGCGGTGATTGGCTGGAGCGATTCCTTGCGACTTGAAATGGAAAAAGAAAAAACAAATGTAAAAATTACAACAGTTACGCCTTTTTATATTAGTACTGGCATGTTTGATGGTGTTAAAAGTAGCATTATCCCTATAGTAAAACCACAAAACGCAGTCAATAAAATAATTAGAGGCATTGAAAATGATCGGCTTTATGTTCGCATGCCGGGTATTGTAAATTGGGTATATTTCGTCAAGGGTATTTTACCTGCAAGATGGTTTGATACCATTGTAGGCAAATGGTTTGGCATGCACGCCACCATGAATGAGTTTAAGGGCCGACATTAAAGGAATAGTTATTGCAAAAGAGCTTGCATTTTCTCAACCATCTTATAAGTAGCAGGAC
This sequence comes from Chitinophagia bacterium, assembly GCA_009920495.1. Taxonomy (GTDB): domain Bacteria; phylum Bacteroidota; class Bacteroidia; order Chitinophagales; family Chitinophagaceae; genus Sediminibacterium. Next base: position 2,494 of record RFZW01000096.1, on the reverse strand, counting down.
ATAATTCCACATTCTGCTTGTGCACATGCACATAATCCGGGAACTTCTTTTTGGTTAGATGTGGGAAACCAGCACAATCCGCAGGACGCACTTCATAAATATCACACTTATGCGTTTTTAAATTCAAAAACTGACAAGGATTTAATTTATTCAACCAATCCTTATCTTTCTTATCATAATGAAGCCACTTTTCTTTAAATTCCTTTGGTGTTGTATTTAAATGCGCTGAAATTCTTTTTATATCTGTAGGCGTAAAAGTGGGTGTCATTGTTTTACAACAATTTGCACAACTTAAACAATCTACTTCCTGCCAAACTTCTTTATTCATTTTCTCAGCACTCGCTTCCCATGCTTTTGAATTGTGCTTGCTTGTTTTGGTTAAAAAAGATTTTAATTGTTTACCGTTGTGTCTTACTTTCTGCTTAAATGACCTTAAATTTACTTTCATATAATGTTTAATGTGAAATGGAATCAGACGCGAAATAAAATCATTATAACTTAACTATCAAATCTATTATATCAGTATCATGCATTGGACTGTCTATAAAAAAGGATTTAAGGCTTTTTTACAACTTGAAAAATCATTAAGTGATCATTCGGTAGAAGCATATTTAAGAGATATTGATAAACTTTCCGACTATTTAGTATCCATCAACGCCCCTGTTAGTCCGGCGGATGTTACCTTACAACATTTGCAATCATTTATGCAATGTATTGGTGAAATGGAGATGGCCCCCACCTCACAGGCTAGAATAATTTCTGGTATCAAATCTTTTTTTAAATATTGCTTATTGGAACAAATTTGTACCATTAACCCGACCACCTTACTCCCCTCCCCAAAAACAAGAAGAAAACTTCCTGATGTATTAAGCTTTGAAGAAATTGAACAAGTAATTGCGCAAATAGATTTGAGTAAACCAGAAGGCGGTCGTAATAAAGCAATTTTAGAAACTATGTATAGTTCAGGATTAAGGGTAACGGAAGCGATCAATTTAAAAATATCCTGCCTATACCTAGATGTTGGCTTTATAAGAGTCATTGGCAAAGGAGATAAAGAAAGATTAGTCCCTATTGGTTCTGATGCTATTAAATTCATTAAACTTTACAAGGATACCATTCGCGTGCATCAAACACCTGCTAAGGACAATGAGGATATCTTATTTTTAAACAACCGCGGTAAAGGGCTGAGCCGAGTCATGATTTTTTATATCATCAAAGACTTAATTAAAAAAGCAGGCATTACCAAGTCCATTTCGCCACATAGTTTCCGGCACTCATTTGCCACCCATTTGGTGGAAGGTGGCGCTGATTTAAGGGCCGTTCAGGAAATGTTAGGCCATGAAAGCATTACCACAACTGAAATTTATACCCATTTAAATAGGGAATTTTTGAGAGATACCCTAGATCGATTCCATCCAGCATTTCAAAAAAATAACCTATAATTCCCTAAAAAATATCTAGGTTTGTTGTCTAAAATTATAACGATGAAAAAAATACTTTTTATTATTGGGACTTTTATGAGTTTGGTTGCAGGTGCACAAGTAAAAATGCCCGCTGCTAGCCCAACACAAACATTAATTCAGGATTTTGGACTAGGTAAAATTGAAATTGTATATTCAAGACCAAGCTTAAAGGGACGCCCTGTTTTTGGTAAAGGAACTTTACTTGCTCCTTTTGGACAAGTTTGGCGCACGGGTGCAAATGGCGCTACTAAAGTTACTTTTTCTGATGCAGTAACTATTGGAGGTAAAGTATTACCGGCTGGTGCTTATGGTTTATTTACCATCCCAGGTGAAAATGAGTGGACCATTATTTTCAATACAAATTCAAAAGGTTGGGGAAGCTTTGATTACAAAGAAGCAGAAGATGTTGTAAGATTAACTGTTAAGCCTGAATTCACAAGCAATACCACAGAAACATTTTCAATTGGTGTTGGAAACATCACTCCTGAAACAGCTACTATTGGATTGAAATGGGGTAAAGTACTTATTAATATTCCAGTGTCTACAGATATTAAATCAACTATTCGCAAACAAGTAGAAGCCACACTTGCAGGTACTACTGTAAATTCGAATGCTTATGCAGCTGCAGCTAACTTTTATTTTGATATGGATAAAGATTATGCAAAAACTTTAGCTAACGTGAATAAGGCAATAGAAACAAATGCAAAAGCATATTGGTTGTTTTTATTAAAAGGTAAAGCGCAAAAAGCATTGGGTGATAAGGCAGGTGCTAAAGAAAGTGCAACTACTTGTATTAAATTGGCGACTGAAGCTAAAAATGACGACTATATTCGTTCTGCAAATGAAGTATTGAAAGGCTTATAATCCAATATTTTAAAATTTATTAAATGAGCCTCGGAACGGAGGCTCATTTTTTTTAGCTATTTTTGTAACGCACAAGCGGAGGTGGCGAAATTGGTAGACGCACTACCTTGAGGTGGTAGCGCTCATAAACCGGGCGTGGGAGTTCGAGTCTCCTCTTCCGCACAAAG
>RFZW01000095.1 GCA_009920495.1 Chitinophagia bacterium | reverse complement strand
AAAGCAAAGTAAAATTGCCATTGGTTCCGGTGGATTTTGGGGAAGAGGGTTTTTGAAAGGAACCCAAACTAGGGGAAAATATGTTCCTGAACAACATACTGATTTTATATTTACGTCCCTAGGAGAAGCATTTGGATTTGTGGGCACTTTTACATTCCTAGGTTTGTATTTGTTTTTTCTGTTTCGGTTGATACGAATCGCAGAAAGGCAAAGAAGTACTTTTTCAAGAGTATACGCTTATAGTGTCGTGGGCATCTTCTTTTTCCATATTGCTGTTAATATAAGCATGTGCATTGGATTGTTTCCTGTGGTAGGTATTCCTTTACCATTAATCAGTTATGGTGGCTCCTCCTTACTCACGTTTACCGTACTTGTTTTTATATTATTAAGATTAGATGCCGACAGGCAAATGGTACTGCGTTAATCCCTATTTTTATCCCATGCGTATTTATCCTTTATCCGAGGGCAGTTTTTCAATTGATAGTACAAAAGTGTTTGTTCCCTTTGAAGGGGATATTCAAAATAGACCTCCAGGAAGTATTTTGGTACAAGTACAGCCCTTTGTTGTTGTAACTGAAAACGACATTATTTTATTGGACACGGGTCTCGGCTATTTTAACAACCAAGGCATACTTCAAATACATGCTAATTTAATGGCCATTGGAATTGACCCTTCCAGCGTGACCAAAGTTTTTCTGAGTCATTTACACAAGGATCATTCAGGAGGCATTAGTTACTTGCACCCCCAACATCAGGAACGCTTTATCAGCTTTCCCTATGCCACCTATTATATACAAAAAAGTGAATATGATTTGGCTTTACAATCAAAAAGTGCTTCCTATATTTCGGAGCAAATACAAATATTAGAAGCATTTAGCAAGGTACAATGGCTCACACAGGAGGAAGGAGTGATTGAAGATTTGATTCATTACAAAATTACGGGCGGGCATAGTTTATATCATCAAGTGTGTTGGATTAAAGAACAGGAAGATATCCTATTTTTCGGTGCTGATGTGGCACCACAATTGCAGCAAATGAAATCAAGATTTGTTGCAAAGTATGACCTGGATGGTAAATTAGCCATGGAATGGCGACAAAAATGGTGGGAAAAGGGACAAGAGGAAAATTGGACCTTTGCTTTTTATCATGATATCAAAGTTCCTACTTACAAAGCATTGTAATTGATTAAAACGAACATTCATTAGGAATCAATACAGACAAGGGTTTCAGGGATTCTAACTTTATTTGTACTACCTTTATAGTACAATAGTATGCCAACAAGCGCTCATAATTACGCAATTCAATTCAGAAAAAATGTTTCTGACAAATATATTATTTATAATAGTTTATTTGCCGCACTCCCTTACTCGGGCGTAGCCAATGTGGGTGCCTTGTTACCCATTTTATTGCAAACCTGCGAAGAAGGATTTAGTAAAGACAAATCGCCCATTGAAATTGTTGACTATTTTTTCAAACAACATACTTATGTTGCAACTGAAAAAGAAAAATTAGACCACCTTTTCAAGTATGTTCAATACATTGAAAGGCAAGTGGTCCTTTTTGATGCGATTGAAGATGCAGCATTTAATAGTGTCAATGAAGTAGATGGAATCGGTAGCTTAAAAGCACTCATTCGAGATGCTGAATTTTTAGACAATACGGATGCGCTTAGAAACAAGTTAGAAAAATTCAAAGTCCGTCTTGTGTTAACAGCACATCCGACACAATTTTATCCGGCAAATGTATTAGGCATCATTCATGATATGGGCGAAGCCATTGGCAAAAATGATTTTAATACTATCAATCAATATATTCAGCAATTAGGGCTTACCCCATTTTTTAACAAGAAGCAACCCACGCCTACGGATGAAGCGTTGACATTGATGTGGTACTTGGAAAATATTTTCTATCATTCCGTCGGTAATATTTACAGCACCATTGTTCGAGATATTTTTGATAATAAATATGAGTGCGAAAATCCATTTATTGAATTAGGCTTTTGGCCTGGCGGTGATCGGGATGGCAATCCATTTGTAAATGCAGAAACCACTTTGAATGTGGCCAAGGCTTTACGAAGTAGTATCATTGTATGTTATTATAGAGATGTAAGAAAACTAAAACGAAAATTAACTTTTTCTGGCGTAGACGTATTAGTCAATGAATTGGAAGCAACATTATATGAAAATGTTTTCAGACCCGATGAAGCAAAGCCGATTACAACGAATGAAATCATCGAATGTCTTACTAAAATTAAAAGCATAATTATTGAAGGTAATTATTCCTTGTACTTATCAAGACTAGAAAGCCTAATTCATAAAGTAAAATTATTTGGCACCCATTTTGCATCATTAGATATCAGACAGGATAGCAGAGTACATCATGCTGTTTTAATGGATGTGCATCAAACCATATTAAAAATAGATGGAAAAGGTATTTTACCCAGTGATTACATTGACTTAAGCAGCGAGGATCAAATGAATGTATTAGCTACATTAGTTGGGCATTTAAACCCTGCTGATTTTAAGGAAACGATCACCAAGGATACCCTTGAAAGTATTTATGCAATTATTACTGTTCAAAAGATGAACGGTATTCAAGGTTGTCACCGCTATATTATTAGCAATTGTCAATCAGCAATTAATGTAATGGAATTATATGCATTATTCCAACTTTGCGGCTGGGAACAGCATTTATCTAACATCGATATAGTTCCTTTATTTGAAACAATTGAGGATTTGAACAACGCAGAGGGAATCATGTCCATTTTATATAACAACCCATTATACAAAATACATTTACAAAATAGACAGGCGCAACAACCCATCATGCTTGGATTTAGTGATGGAACCAAAGATGGTGGTTATTTGCAAGCCAATTGGAGTATCTACCAGGCAAAAGAAACACTGACTAAAATTTCAAGAGCAAACCAAATTGTGGTGAAATTTTTTGATGGTCGTGGCGGACCGCCTTCTAGAGGTGGTGGTAAAACGCATCAATTTTATGCATCAATGGGTAATCAAATTGAAAATGAAGAAATTCAGTTAACAGTGCAAGGTCAAACGATTACCTCCAATTTTGGAACCATCCAATCGGCACAATTTAATATTGAGCAGTTATTGAGTGCTGGGATTAGTAATGAAATATTCACTAATGCCAAACTTCAGTTAAGCGAAAAAAACAGGGAGCTATTGCAAGAACTTGGTCATATCAGCTATGTTAGCTACCAGCAATTAAAAGAAAACCCACTTTTTCTTCCTTACTTACAAAAATTTAGTCCACTCAATTATTATGGCAAAAGTAATATAGCGAGTAGGCCTACCAAAAGAGGATTGAAAAATGAACTTAGCTTTTCCGATTTAAGGGCCATCCCATTTGTAGGTAGCTGGAGTCAACTTAAGCAAAATGTGCCTGGTTATTACGGTGTGGGTACTGCATTACAAGTGCTAAAGGAAAAAGGACTTTGGAATGAGGTCGTTTCCTTGTTTAACACCAGTTCCTTTTTTAGAACCCTAATTGATAATAGTATGATGAGTATGGTGAAATCCAACTTCGCCATCACCAAGTATGTTGAAAACGACGAAAAGTTTAATGCATTTCGTCAAACGATTAAGGATGAGTTTACATTAACTACCCAATTATATTTAGAATTAAATAAGTGTAATAGTTTAATGGAAAAAGATACCTTAGCAAAACACTCCATTTTACTACGAGACCGTATTGTACTTCCCTTACTTACCATTCAACAATATGCACTTTGCAAAGTACAAGAGTCGCCCATTGACAAAAACTTAAAAGAAGCCTACGAAAAATTAGTAACTCGAACTATGTTTGGGGTAATTAATGCAGCTCGAAATTCAGCATAATAGTATAACTAAACTGGGCCTACACTATCTTTCCATTGCCATAAATGTAAACAAGCATACGTCCTATAAGGGGCCCAGGAAAGCGATTTTTTTAACATTTTTATTTTCAAGTCTTTTTTAGAATCAAACTTAATTTTATATAATTTGATCATGGCTTGCTGTATACCTAAATCATCTTCAGCAAAAACATCTTCCTGTCCCAAACTAAACATGAGTAGCATTTCAACGGTCCACTTCCCTACCCCTTTTATTTGTGTTAGTAATGCAATCACTTGCTCCGGCGTTAGGGTATATAACTGTTTATCTGTCACCTTGTTTTCAATAAAGAAAGCAGCAACATTTTGAACATAACTTACTTTTGAATTACTTAAACCGATTCCCCTTAACACCATTGGATCGGTGGCTAACACTTGCGCACATGAAGGTTCCTTTCCGGCATATAAGTCCAAGAAACGTAAAAAAATAATTTTAGCCACCTTGGTACTTAATTGTTGACTAATAATACTAGCTATTAAACGAATGGGGGTATTTTTCCTTTTTTTTAAAATATGGGTGTCTGCCGCCAAAAGCGTTGCTAATTTTAAATCTTTTTTTAAATGCGCCTTGTATGTCATACCCACAAATTAGGGAGATTTATTTATTTATCTTAACTTTTGACTGAATTCAAAACACCTATATGAAAAATTATATCATTTTAATTGCCATTTTATTTACGCAAAATTTATTTGGCCAAAATGCCACGCCTACAAAACAGGAAGTAAATATTGATGTTGCCATCACCTATGAAAACGAGCAAGACAATATAAAAGCCATTCAAGCAATTTTACAAAATCAAACAGCTGCTTGGAACAAAGGTGATTTGGATGCATTTATGGTGGGTTATTGGAAAAGTGACAGCCTAGTATTTATGGGAAAATCGGGGCCCACCTATGGTTATAAAAATACCTTAGCTAATTATAAAAAAAACTATCCCGATGCCAGTCATATGGGCAAATTACATTTTGACATTGTAAGCATTAAACCCTTAGGTAAGAACTACTTTTTTGTCATAGGAAAATGGTTTCTACAGCGCAGTGTTGGCGATGTAAATGGGGTGTATACTTTGGTATTTAGAAAAACTAAAACTGGTTGGAAAATTATTTCAGACCATAGTAGTTAAAAGCAATGAAGCCCTTGCAGTTTACCTAATATTCATCAAATTTAACAGGGGTTTTCCATAGCCGATATAAACCATACATAAAGGCACAAAAACTTCCGATCAAAAAAATATAAAACAAGATATTACTTACGCGCCAATGATCTTGTATAAATGCATAGCCCAGCATAATACCCAAGGTGGAATTGGAAAACATCCATAACAAAGTAAAGCCGATGCTATAGGTTATTCTATTTAAAAATGCAAGTACTTGTGGATCCATCTTAATACAATAGGTATGTCAAATAAAATGAAATAATATTCAAAAAATTAATCTAAACTTTGTTTGTTTGCTGCTGCAGCTTTCAATATTCTGTCAAATTGCGCAGGGGTTAAATCATTATAAAAATAATAAACCGGATCCACTTTAGCCCCTCTTTTAATAACTTCATAGTGACAATGCGGGCCTGTACTTTTTCCTGTGCTACCAATATAACCAATCACTTCGCCCCTTTTTACGGTCTGTCCCACTTTTGCTTTTACGCGCACCATATGTCCATATAAAGTTTGATAACCATAGCCATGATTGATCACCACTTTGTTTCCATAACCATCACTATTAAATCCTGCCGCCTGCACTACCCCATCTGCAGTTGCATAAATGGGCGTTCCCGAGGGTGCTGTAAAATCAAGACCTGCGTGTAAACGATAGTCCTTATATAAAGGATCAATTCTATAGCCATAGCCTGATGCAATACGATTTAAATTTTTATTGCTGACCGGCTGTATTGCAGGAATTGCCCTTAATAGTTTTTCTTTATTTTTTACCATGGTGCCAACTTCCACATAGGACTTATCCTGGAAGGCCGATCGCACACTCAAATTATTTAATTGTGCAATCATGTTAGATAACAGCGCCGAGCTTGATAAATTTTGAATCATACGAACCTCCTTCAACGCTTCCATATCCTTCAAACGGGCACTATCAGGTATTGGACTCGATTCAAAAATGGAACGGTAAACCTCATTGTCCCTACTTTCTAATTCCGTCATTTGCAACTCCAATTGCCTAACCCTATCTTGAATAACACTATAACTTGCTCTATAGCTTTCATTCTGTTGGCGCAATAATTTTTCCTTGGGAGAATCGATATATTGAAAAAGTATCGCAACAATAACCACCCCAGTAACAATGGACGCAGCAATAAATCCGAAAAGTTGAAGCAGCCTTACTTTAAGGGGTACTTCCACTTTATCAAACCTAAGTGTGTGGGTATTAAAGTGATATTTAATTTTCTTCATTTGAATTCACCGATTATTTGGCAAGTATGGCCATAAAAAAGCCCCAATTCCTTACCTTTGAGGTCATTAAAAAAAGCAACACAAATATAGCTTTTTAAGATGAACACTGCTTAAAATTCACCGACATGATGACCAGTTCAGAAATAAGACAACAGTTTTTAGATTTTTTTGCTTCTAAAG
>RFZW01000094.1 GCA_009920495.1 Chitinophagia bacterium | reverse complement strand
CCTAAAGCAAAACGCGTGGTGTATTTATTTATGAGTGGTGGCCCTTCACAATTTGAAACCTTTGATTACAAACCCGGTTTAATAAAAATGCAAGGACAGGGTCTGCCTGATTCTGTTCGTAATGGGCAACGCCTAACAGGAATGAGTGCCAGTCAAGCTTTACTTCCCATTGCATCTTCCTTTGCGGATTTTAAACAATATGGAAAAAGCAATACCTGGGTAAGCGATTTATTACCTTACACCGCGCAGGTGGTAGATGAATTGTGTATTATCAAATCCATGTTTACAGAGCAAATTAATCATGATCCAGCACTCACCTTTTTTCAAACCGGACATCAACTTCCGGGTCGTCCATCTATTGGATCCTGGCTGAGTTATGGATTAGGATCAGAAAATAAAAATTTACCCGCATTCATAGTATTGGTTTCAAAAAATGCATCGCGCGATCAACCCTTGTATGCAAGATTATGGGGGAACGGATTTTTACCTTCACAACATCAAGGTGTACAATTTAGATCAGGCAACGATCCCGTATTATTTTTAAATAATCCTGAGGGCTATGATGGAAAGGACCGAAAAGAAATGTTGGATTATTTGGGACAGCTAAATAATTTACAAAATGAAGTGTGGGGTGATGCCGAAGTAGATGCGCGTATGTCACAATACGAATTAGCTTTTAGAATGCAAACTTCTGTACCTGATGTGATGGATACATCGAATGAGTCAGATGAAGTATTTGAATTATACGGACCAGATAGTAGAGAAAAAGGAACTTTCGCAGCCAATTGTTTATTAGCGCGCAAACTTTTAGAAAAAGATGTTCGCTTTGTGCAACTATATCATCAAGGATGGGATCATCACGGATCACTCCCACAAGGAATGAAACAACAATGCAAGCAAACCGATCAAGCATCAGCCGCATTAATCATGGATTTAAAAAGAAGAGGAATGCTCGATGATACTTTAGTGATATGGGGTGGTGAGTTTGGACGTACTGCTTATTCACAAGGGAAATTAGAAAAAGATAATTATGGCAGAGACCATCATCCGCGTTGTTTTACCATGTGGATGGCAGGCGCAGGCGTCAAGCCTGGCATGACTTACGGACAAACAGATGATTTTAGTTACAACATCGTGAAGGACCCGGTGCACGTGCATGATTTTCATGCAACATTATTACATATCATGGGCATCAACCACGAACAATTAATTTATAAATACCAAGGAAGGCGATTCCGTCTCACAGATGTGTCTGGAAAAGTGATCAATGATATTCTCGTATAAAGCGTGTCGAAAATAAATTTATTACAAATTTTATACGCCCGCTTTTTTAAGTACTTCTAAGGTTTTTCTTAATCCGGTTTTTGCCACTTGTAATAGATCTTCTTTATAATAATTTGGATTATACATTTCTAGTGAAATAAATCCTTTGTATCCGGTTGCTTTCAAATCTTTAAAAATAGAAGCAAGTGGTAATATACCATCCCCTGGATAAACACGATGCTCATCTCTTAAATCTTTAAACGCAGGTATATTGGGCGCATCGTTAAATTGAAAAATTGCAATCGCATCTCCCTTTAACATTTTTAATCCGTCAAAACCTCCATCACTAATATACATATGATATACGTCGGGAATGACCATCGCGTTAGGATGATTGGCATCCATGGCTACACCTACTGCTTGCCCTAAAGTTTTGATGGTAAAATATTTTACAAAAACCAATGCAGGTTTAATTTTAAATTCTTTCATGCCAATTTCAATAATGTCGCGATACCTATCGGCCACCCATTTTTGATTATAATTTTCAGGTAGTGTATTCGGTATGGTTTGAATATGTTCGGCACCAATATCATGGGCCATGCGCATACGTCGACGCGTTTCCTTCAACGAAGCTTCAAACTCGGGCATGGTTCCTGGTATTGCATTCCAAAGGCCAATCACACTTGGCACTTTCAGACCTAGCTTTTTAATTTCTGCACCCAGCGCTTTTAAATTGCCCCCGTTTTTTTCAAATTCTTCTAATTCACTATCCCAGGGCTCAATGCCATCAAAACCAGCTTCTGCAGCAATGTTTACTTTATCTTTTAGCGAGGCGGGCCGAATGGTGGCAGTATCCAAACATATAGGCCATGGACTTGCGCCATTTTGATAGCGGTTCCCCTTTTGTTCTACTTGTTTCGTTTCCCCAATTGCAACACCTGGCAAAACACCGGCCATTAAACCTAAAGTGCTACTTAATCCAATAAAGTTTCTGCGTTTCATAGCATTATTATCATTGTTGAAATACTAATATAGTAAACTTATTACAGGAGGAGCCAAAAGCGCTCGTAAAAATCAGCAATCTAAAATAATTTATAATCCTTGTTTTCCTTATCTTTAATATTCACCTTCAATACAAAAATAATGAGTACAAATAGACGCTCGTTTCTTCGCAATATTGCCCTAGGTTCTGGTGCAATAATTTCAGCGATTCCAGAAAAAGGATTTGCAGCTAGTCATGTAAAAAGTACATCTACTGCTCCTGCTGCATTTAATATGTGTGGTTATGCGGCACCCAAATTACCAACAGTGCGCGTGGCTGTTATTGGATTGGGCAATCGCGGACCAGGTGCGGTTGACAGATTAAGTTATATAGATGGTGTTGAAATAAAAGCGTTGTGCGATAAATATCCAGATCGCGTGGAAAAAGCACAAAACATTCTTACTAAAAAAGGTTTGCCTAAAGCAAAAGCGTATTCAGGCGCTGAGGGCTGGAAAGCAGTTTGTGAATCCAATGATATTGATTTGGTTTATGTAACTACACCATGGTCATTACACACGCCTATCTCTGTGTATGCAATGAAAAACGGTAAGCATGCAGCTTCTGAAGTACCTGCCGCTAAAACGATTGACGAGTGTTGGGAGCTGGTAGAAACTTCCGAAAAAACACGCAAGCACATGATGATGCTTGAAAATTGTTGTTATGACTTTTTTGAATTGCTCACACTTAATATGGCACGTAACGGATTGTTTGGGGAAATTTTACATGCCGAGGGCGCATACATACACGACTTAAGCCACGAATATTTATTTAATAAGACTGCTTATGCAGATATGTGGAGGTTGAAAGAAAATATTCAAAACAATGGTAGCTTATATCCTACACATGGATTGGGTCCGATTGCACAATGCATGAATATAAATCGTGGCGATAAATTTGATCACCTGGTGAGCATGAGCACCAATGATTTTTCATTGGGAAACTTAGCGAACGAAATGGCAGCAAAGGATGATTTTTTCAAAGAATACACAGGAAAAACATATCGTGGAAATATGAACACGACTATTATTAGAACCGATCTTGGTAAAACATTAATGGTACAACACGATGTATCTTCTCCGCGTCCTTATTCAAGAATCCATTTAGTAAGTGGGACTAAAGGTGTTGCACAAAAATATCCTGGTCCCGAGCGCATTGCATTAGGACACGCATGGATGAAAGAAGAAGAATTGAATGGCATGCGTGAAAAATATACACCACCGATTGTAAAACATATCGGAGAGATTGCTAAAAATATAGGCGGTCATGGTGGAATGGATTTTATCATGGACTGGAGATTGGTTGATTGTTTACGCAATGGTTTACCATTGGATCAGGATGTATACGATGCTGCAGCATGGAGTTCTGTATTCCCATTGAGTGGTAGCTCTGTAGGCCAAAGATCAAAATCAATTGATGTTCCTGATTTCACAAGAGGTGGTTGGAAAGTAAATAAGCCACATGATATGACATTAAATGGTGGCGGAAATACTGGCGTAAGAGCTGTTGTAAAATAATAACACATGTCTCTTTCCTATAATTATAATTATCCCGGCATTGATGATTTAATAAAAAAAGCAAAAGCTAAAATTCCAAAATTTGCTTTTGAATATTTAGATGGCGGATGTAATGAGGATATTAATTTATACAAGAATACCCAAGAATTAAGAGCGGTAGAATTAAAGCCGTATTATTTAAGAAAGCATATTGAAGCCAAGTTAGACACTAGCTTATTTGGACATGTGTATGATGCGCCATTTGGAATTTCACCGATCGGATTACAGGGTTTGGTTTGGCCCAATGCGCCCGAAATTTTAGCGAAAGCAGCATGCAAGCACAATATCCCTTTTATATTAAGTACGGTTTCCACCAGCAATATTGAAAAAATAAGTTCACTAACCGAAGGGCGTGCTTGGTTTCAACTATATCATCCTGCTGAAAATGAGATTAGAGATAAAATAATAAAACGATTGCAAGATGTTGCTTGTCCTGTATTAGTTATTTTAAGCGATGTCCCTACTTTTGGATATCGTCCAAGAGATATTAGAAATGGTTTGGCAATGCCGCCGCGCATGACATTAAAAAATATATTGCAAATCATGGGAAGGCCGGAGTGGGCGCTTAAAACTTTGTATCATGGGCAACCGTCATTTCAAACGATGAAACCTTATATGCCCAAGGATTTAAATATGAAACAGTTGGGGCAGTTTATGAATAAAACTTTTTCGGGTAGATTAAATGAAGAAAAAATTGCTGCTATCCGAGATCAATGGAAAGGAAAATTAGTAATTAAAGGAATTGCATCTGAAGAAGATACAGAGATGGCAATAAAATTAGGATTGGATGGTATCATCGTATCCAATCATGGCGGAGTTTAAAAGTTCAGTTGAAGCAAGTGATGGATCAAGTGTGTTGTTCAAAAGTGGAGGAGCTTCCTTCGTTTTTAGTAAATCCTTCCTAATAGCTTTTTTACATTAGTAAATATTTGTGACGATAAAAATTAGTTATTTATCGTTAGGTCTATTCAATAAAAACCTCATGAAAAAATATTCAAACTTTATTTTTGTAATTATTACTTTGTGTTTTTCATTATTGGGAAACGCACAAGGAAAAGGATATTGGCGCTGGTAGCGGTTACCACAGTTCCTTATTATCAAAAATGGTGGGTAACGGAAAAGTGTATGCGGTAGATGTGGAGCTAGAAATGATTGCCTTTCTGCAGGATCGTATTAAAGCCGAAAAAACAAAAAATGTAGTCCCTATTTTATGTACAGAACAAACCGTTGGGCTCCCTGCAAATAGTATTGACCTAATGTTGCTAGTAGATGTGTACCATGAATTCTCCTACCCGTATGAAATGGGTGTGGCCATGTTGGAAGCTCTTAAGCCAGGTGGAAAATTGGTTCTAGTTGAATTTAGAACTGAAGATGCCATGGTGCCCATTAAAACCATTCATAAAATGAGTGAACAACAAGCCGTGCGTGAGTTTAAAGCAGCAGGATTTATATTTGAAAAAAATATCAGCAACCTACCTTGGCAACACTGTATGGTGTTTCGTAAGGGAAAGTAAATCCTTTGAGGTTGCCAAGGCAATGACCCTGCCGGATTGTCCCACTGCATTATAAAAATGATAAACAACGCCCTTCCATTTTATAACCCATGGTTTGTGCGCATAAGTTTCATCATAATCTGTGGAAGATTTAATTAAATCCTCGCCCTCCCAATCCGTCCAATTCACTAAGTCATAGGAACATGCAAATCTTTCAAAGGCGCCAGGTTTCCAAAATGCACCAAAGTAAAACATCACATACAATTTATTTATTTTGACTATTTGTGCATCTCCACAAATACCTTTGTATTTTGTAATCACTGGAGACGCGCCATATCTTTTCCAAGAAACCATATCATCTGAAACTGCCATACCTATACTTTCATATTTAGCAGTATCTCCTTTTGCATTATAATACATAACAAAGGGATGCGAAGTGTGTTTTTGTTTGTCTCTTATAACGGTGCTTTTATAAATAGTTTTGTTTTCAAACCACCTTGTATCTATATCTTTCGGTTGTAAAATTGGTGTTGTTGCTGTTTGCCATTCTACTGGTTTTGTAAGTGTTGTATTGTTTGCCATGCCCACACCCAATACACCGGCTTCATATCCAATGGTATTCCCACCTAAATAGGACATCCAATATTTGTTTTGGAATTTTTCTACCCTATAACTCCCTCCCCAATTAATATCTACCAATGACATATAACCCGCTTTTTGGTTGGCGTCCCAGGTATCTTTTGAAAAAGAAAGAATTTTACCTAGTGATTTCCAATCCAATAAATTTTTGCTCTCGGCCATCCAGGTTTCGTACCCCTTGCCATCAAAAATAATATAGGTCATATACCAAACGCCATTTTTTTTAAATATCGTTGGACTGTCCATTAATTTATTTGCGTCAGGGTGTTTAAAAACAACACCATATTTATAGGGTGTTTTAATTTCATTAAAAACCTGCGTCATCGTTTCCTTAGAAATTATAGTATTATATTTTTTGGCGCCAGGGGATTGTTTTTTATTTTGCGCAGCTGCGAACAAGTGCAAAACAAGCAGGGGCAAAAAGAGCAAATTTTTAAGCAGCATAATGATTGGAATTTGAAAATTAAAAAGCCCCCAACTTTCGTTGAGGGCCGTGTGGCACCACCCGGGCTCGAACCGGGGACACAAGGATTTTCAGTCCTTTGCTCTACCAACTGAGCTAC
>RFZW01000093.1 GCA_009920495.1 Chitinophagia bacterium | reverse complement strand
TCCCGACTCATATTTAGTAAACCATGTAAAGGTTTGAATTGTGCTTCATTGTGTGATTTGCTAAACCTATTCCAAGGACATACATCTTGACATATATCACAGCCAAATGCCCAATCGGAATAATTTTTATTTGCATTAATTTCCGACTGTTTCAATTCAATGGTATAATAACTTATGCAGTGATTTGCTTGAATGGTTTTATTGGGTAAAATAGCATCCGTAGGACAGGCGTCGATACATTTGGTGCAAGTGCCACAATAATCATTGGGTATCGGGGTGTCATAATCCAATTCAATATCAACAATTAATGTTGCAAGGAAAAAGAAGGAGCCTGTTTGTGGTCGAATTAAATTTCCATTTTTCCCAATCCATCCTGCGCCTGATAACTTCGCCCAGCTTCTTTCCAACACCGGTGCTGAATCCACAAATCCGCGTCCTGTGATGTGCCCTATTTCTTTTTGCATCTCACCAAGTAACATTTGAAGTTTGGCGCGAATTACATCATGATAATCTTCGCCCCAAGCGTACTTAGCAATTTTTGTATTTGAATCAATTTGTATTAATTGATCTTGTTGCGATGGGAAATAATTAATTAAAAAAGTGATGACCGAGGATAGCCATTGTTCCAAACGATGTGCATCTTCTGTTAATTCCTTCGCTGCGGCAATGCCACAATAATCAAATCCAAATTGCGCGGCTAATGATTTGACTAATTTTGTATTTTCGGCTTGACTCAATCTTCTAAATTCATTTTATGAAAAAAGCGATGTGCGATAGGGGCAATTAAAACACCAATATTGGTAATAAAAATAACGCCACTAAATAATGCATAAAAAGAAGAGAAAATTTTGCCCCAAAAAGTTTCAATCGTTATCACAGGTCCCATGCCACCTAATATCATGGATGCATTGTGCAATGCGTCAATCCAAGACATAGGCCCAGTAAATTTGTATCCGATGATGCCAATCAATAAACAGGTCCCTAAAATAATTAATGTCCACATAAAATGAGTCAATACCCGTTTTATGAAAACACTACGTTCTGCGATGGGTTCACTTTTATGTTCGTACTTGATTTTGAAAATCCCGGCGTTGTGATGTGGTTTCATTTCCTATAGTCATTTCATGTAAAATTAGCAGAAAATCCTTGTTGTACCTGACTTTAGTTCAGTTTTAATTACTTATTTATGCCATTATAACTTATATCATAGTTTGGCTTCTCATTTGCCCCTACCTTGTTATAATAAATACAATTATGAATTTAAGTCAATATACCATTAAAGCACAGGAAGCGATTCAGTCGGCCCAGCAGTTATCTTATAATAATAAGGATGCTGCTATAGAAACGCTGCATTTGTTAAAAGCTATTTTGTTAGACAAGGATAGCTCAACAGAATTCTTATTAAAAAAGAATAATTTAAATCCACTGTTGATCATGCAAAAAGTGGATGCTGCATTGCCAGGTTTGCCTAAGCAAGCCAGTGGTGAGCCAGCGACCAATTTAAGTAGGGATTTGAATAGTGTATTATTGAAAGCAAATGGAGCACTTAAAACATTTGGAGATGAGTTTGTCACGGTGGAACATTTATTAATTGCAATTTTACAATTGAGTGATGCGGCTGCTAAAATTTTAAAAGATGCAGGGCTTACAGAAAAAGGATTGGTGGCTGCTATTAAAGAATTAAGAAAAGGGGAGAAAGTGCAATCTGCAACGCAGGAAACACAATTTCAATCTTTGTCAAAGTATGCAAAAAACCTAAATGATTTAGCAAATAAAGGTAAGTTGGATCCGGTGATAGGTCGTGATGAAGAAATTAGAAGAACCTTACATATCCTTTCCAGAAGAAGCAAAAATAATCCCATTTTAGTGGGCGAACCTGGGGTGGGTAAAACGGCCATTGCGGAAGGATTGGCCATGCGTATTGTCAATGGGGATGTGCCTGATAATTTGAAAAGTAAAATAATTTTCGCATTAGATATGGGGCAATTAATTGCAGGTGCGAAATACAAGGGAGAATTTGAAGAAAGATTAAAAGGGGTCGTGAAGGAAGTAGCGGATAGTGATGGAGGCATTATTTTATTTATAGATGAGATACATACCTTGGTAGGTGCAGGAGGTGGAGAAGGCGCGATGGACGCAGCGAACATTTTGAAACCAGCATTGGCAAGAGGTGAGTTAAGAGCGATTGGAGCGACCACTTTAAATGAGTACCAAAAGTTTTTTGAAAAAGACAAAGCATTGGAGCGTCGTTTTCAAAAGGTAATGATTGATGAGCCAAGTAAAGAAGATGCAATTTCTATATTAAGAGGATTGAAGGAAAGATATGAAACACATCATCATGTCCGAATTAAGGATGAAGCCATTATTGCGGCAGTTGAGTTATCGACCCGTTATATTACGGATCGTTTTTTACCTGACAAGGCCATTGATTTAATTGATGAGAGTGCTGCAAAGTTACGATTGGAGATGAATTCAATGCCCGAGGAGTTGGATACCCTGATTCGTCAAATTCGCCAACTTGAAATTGAAAGAGAAGCAATTAAGCGGGAAAATAATCCGGATCAATTGAAAGCGTTAAATATTGAAATAAGTAATTTAACAGTGCAACAGGATACATTAAAAGCAAAGTGGTCGGAAGAAAAAGAATTGGTGGACAAAGTGCAAGCTACAAAGTCAAATATTGAAAAATTGAAACAAGAAGCAGAGGTTGCGGAACGAAATGGTGATTATGGAAAGGTGGCCGAAATAAGATATGGAAAAGTGAAGGAGCAGGAAACGAATTTGTTGGCGTGTTCCAAGCAATTGCAGGAAATGGGGGAACATGGAAAACGTTTAATGAAAGAGGAGGTGGATGCGGAAGATATTGCAGAGAATGTGGCAAAGGCCACGGGTATCCCAGTGAGTAAAATGATGCAGTCTGATAGAGAAAAATTATTGCATTTAGAAGAAGAGTTGCATAACAGAGTCGTGGGTCAGGAGGAAGCGATAAGCGCTGTATCAGATGCAATTAGAAGAAGCAGGGCGGGATTGCAAGATCCTAAAAAACCCATTGGTTCATTTATATTTTTAGGCACCACAGGTGTTGGTAAAACAGAGTTGGCAAAAGCATTGGCTAATTATTTATTCGATGATGATGCCATGATGACGCGTATTGATATGAGTGAGTACCAGGAAAAGCATTCGGTTTCTAGATTGGTGGGGGCGCCTCCCGGCTATGTGGGTTATGACGAAGGGGGTCAATTAACGGAGTCGGTTCGAAGAAAACCCTATAGTGTGGTGTTATTAGATGAAATTGAAAAAGCGCATCCCGATGTTTGGAATATTTTATTACAAGTATTGGATGATGGTCATTTAACAGATAATAAAGGAAGGACGGTGAATTTTAAAAACACCATTATTATAATGACTAGTAATATTGGAAGTCATTTAATTCAAGATGCTTTTGAAGATGTCAATGAATCCAATGTGGAAGAAAAAACTGCGCAGTCCAAACTGGAAGTTATGGCTTTGTTAAAACAAACCATTCGTCCTGAATTTTTAAATAGGGTAGATGAAATTATTATGTTCTCTCCTCTATTACAAAAACAAATGGCTTCAATTGTTATGATCCAATTAAATAATTTAAAGTCATTGGTTGCAGAAAATGGAATGCAAGTTGATTTTTCAGATTATTTGGTTGAATATTTGTCCGAGCAAGGTTTTGATTTGCAATTGGGGGCAAGGCCTTTAAAAAGGTTGATCCAAAAAATGGTCGTGAATGAGTTTAGTAAAAAAATATTAAGTGGGGAAATAGATAAAACCAAAAAGATTTTGATTGATATTTTTGATGGGGTGGTGGTATTTAGGAACGAGGCCTAATTGGCTTGCCATGCTTGAACTAATAGCTGTTGGTTAACTGCTTTTTGAAATATACCTTAGTACTTGTATATTTGATTAACTCATTTCAAGTATTATGTCAAATCCCAAAAAAGCAGCAGTTGGTTTTATATTCATCACTATTTTAATTGATGTGATGGGTTTTGGGATCATTATACCAGTGGTGCCTCAATTATTGCAACAATTATTACATGTAACAGATCGGACTAATATTAGTGCGATATCACAGCCTGCCATATTTTTAACTTTGATTTATGGGCTAATGCAATTTGTTTTTGCTCCCATTTTGGGCAGCTTGAGTGATCGGTATGGTCGCAGACCGGTCTTGCTTTTTTCCTTGCTAGGTTTTGGTTTGGATTATATTTTTTTAGCTTTTGCGCCAACCATTGGTTGGTTATTTTTAGGAAGAATGATTTCAGGCATTACGGGGGCAAGTATAACTACTGCTTCCGCGTATATGGCTGATATTAGTAATGAAAAAAACAGGGCACAAAATTTTGGCATGATTGGGGCTGCTTTTGGTCTTGGTTTTATCATCGGCCCCATGTTGGGTGGTTTGTTAGGTGAGATGGGAACCAGGATTCCATTTTTAGTAGCCGCAGGATTGGCGTTGGTGAATGCTTTGTATGGTTATTTTATTTTGCCAGAGTCCTTAGACATGGAACATCGTCGTTCCTTTGATATCAAAAGAGCAAACCCGGTAGCCTCTTTATTAAAACTTAAAAAATATCCAGCGGTACTTGGATTAATTTGTTCTTTACTTTTAATTTATTTAGCTGCACATTCTGTACAAAGTAATTGGAGTTTTGCCAACATTAATAAATTCGGATGGACGCCTAAAATGATTGGGATATCATTAGGGGTAGTAGGGGTATTAGTTAGCTTGGTACAAGGCTTACTCATTAGAGTGGTGAATCCTAAATTAGGAAATGAAAAAAGCGTTTATATTGGAATCGCATTATATGCCATTGGATTAACATTATTTGCATTTGCAACCCAAGGATGGATGATGTTTTTATTTTTAGTACCTTATTGTTTGGGGGGAATTTCAGGACCCGCTTTGCAAGCGCTAATTTCGGCACATGTTCCTAAAAATGAACAAGGAGAATTGCAGGGATCATTAACAGGATTAAATAGTTTAACCACCATTTTCGGACCTTCAATGATGATTGGATTAACTTCCTATTTCTCCATTAAAAACGACCCGGCGCATATCTACTTCCCAGGTGCCGCCTTTTTATTCGGGGCTGTATTAATGGGATTAAGTGCATTAATTGCTTACTGGGTGTTAAAACATGATATGAGTTCCTCAAAGCAGGTATAATATTGGGTTATAATCAGTGAGTGTTTGTTATATTTGTGCCTAATATAATAGGAAAATATGACGCCATTAATGACCCAGTTAAATGAAACTTCATCGTTTATTCAATCAAAAATTAAAGATAGCGCACATACAGCGATTATCTTGGGTAGTGGATTGGGGAATTTAGCAACCCAGATTAAAGTTGAATTTGAAATACAATATACGCAGATTCCACATTTCCCAGTGAGTACGGTGGAAGGCCATAAAGGCCGATTAATTTTAGGTACTTTGAATGGGGTTAAGGTTTGGGTGATGGAAGGCCGCTTTCATTTTTATGAAGGCTATTCGCCAGAGCAGGTTGCATATCCAGTGCGCGTATTAAAATTATTGGGTGTTGAAAATTTAATTTTATCCAATGCGGCAGGTGGCGTAAATATTGATTATGAAGTAGGCGATTTGATGATTATAAAAGATCATATTAGTTTGTTCTCCATTAATCCACTCATTGGAAAAAATGAATCCGATTTGGGTACGCGATTCCCAGATATGAGTGAGCCCTACGCGCAAAGTTTTATTGATCAAGCAAAAGCAATTGCTGCAAAGCACCAAATTAAAGTGCATGAAGGTGTATATGTTGGCGTGACTGGTCCTACTTTTGAAACAAGAGCCGAATATAAATTAATAAAAGCAGTGGGTGGCGATGTGGTTGGCATGAGTACAGTGCAAGAAAATATTGCAGCAGTTCATTGTGGCATGAAAGTTTTTGCGATAAGCGTCGTGACTGATTTAGGAATTCGTGAAGATAATAATGTGATAACACATGCTGAAGTATTAGAAGCAGCCAATGCAGCTGAACCCAAGTTGACACTTATTATTAGTGATTTAGTTAAACAAATTTCCTAATTCAATATTTCGCATGTCATTTACGCAGCGTATTATTTTTTTTAGTTTACTCCTTTGTAGCCTACATATTCATGTTAAAGCACAAAAGGTTTTGCAAGTCACAAACGATATGATGGGTGGTGGCGGGATGGGTGGATTTTCTGGAGGAAGACCAGCTGCTAAAAAAGGAAATGACTCACTTCAGTTAAGAGATAAAAATGCTGATTCAATTACCATTTATTATAAGTTGTATAATAGCAATGACATCAAAAAATTGGATACCAGCATCAATGATTTTTTTGTACACTATCCCTTGTCCTATACGCATTATAATTTGGGGAATTTAGGTGCAGCAAGCAAGTCTTATTTAACCAATACCATACAAAATGGGGGTTTGGACTTAGGCTTTCATGCTTATGATGTATACAATTTTACTTTAGAACAAACGCCTTTTTATCAAACCACAAGGCCTTTTACTGAGCTAGGTTATTTGATTGGCGGAAAGGGAGAACAATTAATTGAAGTTAAGCATACGCAAAATAAAAAGCAGCAATTGAATTTTGCCTTTGATTATCGATTCAGCAATTCCCCCGGGAATGTAAAAAATCAAAGTGCTAATGTAAATAATATGCGGATGACCGCGCATT
>RFZW01000092.1 GCA_009920495.1 Chitinophagia bacterium | reverse complement strand
TCTGGCAATAATACTGGCGACCAGGATTTATCTTCCTACGCTACCCATTCAAATCTAGGTTTTAAATTAAATATTTTAGACACGGCAGAAATGCTTAACAATAGAATTAAAAGAGATACAAATTCACTTAGCAACCGAATTAACAATAAACTTAATATTGTCGACACGAATGCAATGTTAAATAATCGATTTAATAGAGACACCGCCTCACTCAGCGATCGAATTAACTTGAAAGCCAACAGTAGTGATATTATAACAGACTTGGCATTAAAAGCAAACACGACCGACTTAATTGCAGGGCTTGATTTAAAAGTTGACAAACAAACCGGGAAAATTTTATCTAGTAATGATTATACAATTACTGAAAAAGCTAAGCTAGCAGCAATTTCTGGCAATAATACTGGCGACCAGGATTTATCTTCCTACGCCACTAATGCAAATCTTAATTTGAAAATAAATATTGCAGATACTTCAACAATGTTAAGCGATCGTATCAAGCGAGACACCGCCGCATTGAGTAATAGAATAAATTTAAAAGCAAATACAACTGATGTTGTTAATGAATTAGCGCTAAAACAAGCAATTATTCCCTCTGGTACCACAAGTCAATTTTATAGAGGGGATAAAACTTGGCAAACCATCTCTTATTCAAGTATTGGTGCTGCACCCACTGCTGGAGCTAATTCAATAACTACATTAGGCACCATCACAAGTGGCACTTGGAACGGTACTACTATCGCTGTAGCAAATGGTGGCACTGGCGCCACATCTTTGACTGCCAGCGGTGTGTTAATAGGGAATGCAACTAATGCCGTCACAACTGTTGCACCTAGTACAAATGGAAATGTACTAACATCAAACGGAACAAACTGGATTTCAAGCACTCCATCGGTTTCATTAATTAGAGAAGTAGCAAATGAATTTTATGCTACTACTTCCCAAACATCTTTCACTTTAACTCAAACACCTTCTGTAAATAGTAAAGTTAAAATGTATATTAATGGCGTTAGGATTAGCAATTCAGCTTATAGTATTACAGGCACTACCCTTACTTATAATGCTACCAATAATGGGGCTTATTCATTAACTGCAAGCGACAGAATTCAATTCGACTATTACTATTAAGCATTAATATATAATGAGCCTACAAAATAAAAATCTAATATGTTTACTACTAATTTTCCAGTTAATTGGATTAAACGCTATTGCACAAAATAGTAATATAACCATCAGCACAAGCCCCACAAGTGGCGGTATTTGGACTTCTGCAACAAGTGGTTCAGAGATTACCTATACATTCACGCCTAATACGAATAGTGCCATATTAAATAATACAGAAATTGTAAATAGACTTTTTGGCGCAACTGGATATACTATCGGAAATGTAACTATTAATACGAGTAATTCGAATGGTACTGAAAGCGGGAATCTGACAATGAGTTCCGAAATAAGAACTAATAATAGATCTACAACAAGGTACACTTTACAATTAATAGCCGCGGGCGATATGCTCATCAATGGATCATTTGAAATGACAGCTTCAAATTCTGCTTTAAATGCCAATTGTAATAATCTAATATTAACTGCAGGTGGCAATATTTCACTCATTGGTAGAATATACTTAACGCCAAATGATGCATTCAGGGACAATATTACGCTTTACAGTTCGAGTGGAGACATTACCATCAACGCCAATGGGTTTGTGAAAATTACTAACACCATCAATGCCGATGGAAATTATAATTCAGGATACCAAGGTGCTTATGAATATAGCAGTGGCGGTAATATTAGTATTACAGGCTTAGGCGGTGTTAGCATTGCAAACGACATAACTAGTTTTCCCTATGGCGGATCTTCTGGCACCATTACCATTAACTCAGGTAATATTACGCATACCACCAACGGGGTTAATAACGGACAAACTGCTGGCGTATTTTATTGTAGTAGTTTTTATAAAAAGGGGACTGGTGTATTTGCAATAAAATCTATAAATACCATTTTAAATGGCACCAACATAAATCAAGGAGTATTGAAAATTATTACACTCAATACCATTCCAGTTGCGAATAGCTTAACAATTGATGCCGAGGGAACTTTAGACATGAACGGTAAGAATTTTACCATTGCATCGCTACAGGGCGCAGGAAATGTGGTGAGTAATGCTGCTGGGGCTTTAACCTTTACAACAGGATCCGCAAATGCAAATACCACTTTCTCGGGTGCATTTAATGAAAGTTCAGCTGTATTAAATATTACAAAATTAGGCACTGGGAAATTAATATTGTCAGGTAGCAGTTACTACACAGGCACAACATTAGTAAATGCCGGAACACTGAATATTCAAAATGATGGTGCGTTAGGTACTAGTAGTTTGGTTACTTTAAATGCAGTGAATACATATTTAGAATTAGAATCTAGTACCTCACCCATTAACATTGAATCTACTCCTATTAAGATCAACGGAGGACTGGTGAACTATCCATACGAAAGCAGTACTTTGAAAAATTTAAGTGGGGATAATATTTGGTCTAGTAATATTATCCTAAATGGCAACTCCGTAATTAGTAGCGACGCAGGAACTTTTATTGTAAATTCTATCACTGGAACAACCAATAATATACAGTTCACAGGCAATGGAGGGACCATTTATGCAAATGGCGCAATAAATTTAGGCAGCAGCACTTTGCAAAAAATGGGTGCCAGTACTTTGGTATTACAAAAAGAAAATTTTTATTCTGGGTATACCAGTATTTCTGGGGGTATTGTTAAAATTGAAAATGAAAAAGTATTTGGCACTACTTCTAAAGTAAATATATACAACACTGGGTCATTAGAGTTAGAAAATGGATTTACAATTAGTAATATTCCCCTTTACATTTCCGCTTCAGGACTCAATAATACAGGTGGGTTAAGAAATATAAGCGGAACCAATAGCTGGGCGGGGGCTATTACATTTGCCAGTCCTGGCAGAATTAATTCAGACAATGGAATTTTATTGTTACCTAATACAATAAATGCAATTACAGCAACTGACAATATCAATTTTGGAGGAAACGGAATTGTTTCAGTAGATGGGGTTATTGGATCGGGTTATGTGAGTCGTGATGGCTATGGTACACTTCAATTAAATACAGCTAACACCTATAGTGGTGAAACTACATTTACAAATGGCACTATTCAGCTAAATGCTGAAAATGCAATTGCCAATAGTAATTTAATATTTAATGGAGGCATCTTAAAAACAACCGGGACTAATCAAAACTTAAAAAACTTAACAATTAAAGAAAATTCAATCATAGATTTAGGTAATGCCACACATACCATATCATTTACAGGGGAAGGGTCATTTGCTTTTAAAAGATTACTAATTAAGAATTGGCAAGGTGCTTATGATGGAACGGCTGGCACAATGGGAATTATGAAAATTGGAGCTACAGAAGCTACCAGTAAAGAATTTTTAGATCAAATACGTTTTATTGACCCGGCTAATAATCAGTTTAACACAAAGCAACTTACTACTGGAGAAATTGTCCCCAATCAAGACATAAAAATATTCCCCACTAGGAATAGCAATATTAATATAAGTTCCGCTCCAACTTTAGGAGGAAAGTGGACAAGTGCTACTATAGGCAGTGTTATTACTTATACATTTATGCCATTTACTGACAATGCAAATCTTTGCATGTATGATATAAATAACAGAATCACTGGTAATGGATTTACAGTGGGGAATGTTACTATAAAAACAACCAACACTACGGGTATTAAAAACATAACCACCAACGGAGAATATACTTTTAATAGCGATAAGTTCATAAATAGTAATGGCGCATTAAGATCAAATGGAGAAAATGGCTTAACAAATAATGGAAGCATTATTGGTGCAAGTGTTGGCACTCAATTAGGAAGTGTTTTTATCAACGATATTTTATATGGGGTCAACTACAAACCTAATTCCTATACCTTTAAAATTGAAGCTGGTGGTAGCATTGTATCCAATTCTCAAATTAATTTAGGCTGTGGATATTATGATTTAAATTACACAGGCAACCATTTAGATTTTTCTGCAGGATTGAATATTACTATTGCAAATGCAATTAACGCACAAGGAAGTGACTGGCAAACCTGGGCTTTAGTAAAAAGTAATGGAGGCAATATAACTTTAACGGCAAATGAAAATATTAAAATTACATCTGCTGGAACTATACTGTCCTATGGCGGACGCAATACCCTTCCCCCTCCTAATGATAATCTAACAACTAGTAATGGCGGCACTATTAGAATTACTGCTGGCAAGGGCATTACTTGCAATTCAAGCATTGATGCATCCTCTGGTTATTTAAACAAGGGGCTCAACGGCTATATTTACATTAAAAACGGAAACACAGTTGCAACAACTGGCGGTGGTGTAAATGATGGAATGGCAAAGGGGATTATTACTGGCGGCATTTTCGTGAAAGAAGGACTTGGCACACTTGTGCTAGGGCGTGTAAATACCTATAATGGCAGGACAGCGCTACTTGAAGGTACACTTCAATTAGGAATCGATAATTGTTTGCCAGTAGGAACCGAATTAAGCATAAGTGGAGGAATATTAAAAATGGCAGGATTTAGCCAAACACTTGCCTATTTATACACGTTTCAGAATGCTTCAATATATTTTTCTAACAGCAATACTAATACTTTAACAGCTAATACTGCAATTATAGATTATTTATCAACTGGAAAAATATTAACGATAAATGGATGGGAAGGAACTTATGCATCACCAGGAAGTACTGGAAATTTTGGTAAGTTAATTTTTAATGGCACGGCTCAAACTGCTGCAAAACTTGGTCAAATTAAATTTTACAATGCAGTTGATGGAACAACACATAGCGCTTTACAATTGGGCACCAAAGAAATCGTTGCTGGAGATTTATAATTATAACGATACGCCTCGCTTCCAAGGAATAAAATCATCTTGTTGTAACTGCACTGCTTTCGGAATAATTTCTCCACTTGCAGCTTTGATACAAAAATCTAAAATATTTTCTCCCATTTGTTCAATCGTTGCTAAACCATCAATAATATCTCCAGTATTAATATCGATGATATCGGACATACGTTTTGCTAACTTAGTATTCGTTGCTACTTTTATCACTGGACAAACTGGATTGCCCGTAGGTGTTCCTAATCCTGTAGTAAATAAAATTAAGGTAGCGCCACTCGCAGCCTTTCCTGTTGTTGCTTCCACATCATTACCTGGTGTGCAAACTAAGTGAAGTCCAGGTATTTCAGCAGGCTCCGTATAATCCAACACTGCTACTACAGGTGCTGTGCCGCCTTTTTTACATGCACCTGCACTTTTTATTGCATCTGTAATTAAACCATCTTTAATATTACCAGGGGAAGGATTCATATGAAATCCACTACCCACCGCGTGCGCCATTTTATTGTATTCCTCCATTAATGTCACAAACTTATTCGCAGTTTTTTCATCTACACATCTATCAATTAATTCCTGCTCTGCGCCACATAGTTCTGGAAATTCAGCGAGTAAAACTTGACCACCTAATGCTACTAATAAATCAGCGGTATGCCCTACTGCAGGATTTGCCGATATGCCACTAAAGCCATCACTTCCACCGCATTTAACGCCAATACATAATTTACTTAAGGGTGCAGGCTGACGTTCAATTTTATTTACTTCCACCAAATGAACCAATGTTTGTTGAATGGCTGATTTAATTAATTGCTCCTCACTTTGTGATTGCTGTTGTTCAAAAGTGATCAGTGGCTTATTAAAATTTGGATTTCTTTTTTTCAAATCACTTTTAAATTCAGACACTTGTAAATGTTGACAACCCAAACTCAATAAAGTAATGCCAGCCACATTAGGATGATCGGCATAGGCTGCAAGTAAATTACTTAAGGTAGATGCATCTTGTCTGGTTCCGCCACACCCCCCTTGATGATTTAAAAATTTAATACCATCTATATTTTTAAATACGCGTTGATGAGATATCGGCGCCAATGCAGTATGTTCCTCAATACCCATGGTGCCTGATTGTTGGTAGGTAGCAACTAATTGTTCTGTAAACTCTTTATACTTATCAGTAATGGTATAGCCTAGTGCATGGTGTAAAGATTCTTTAATTACATCTAAGTTTCTATTTTCACAAAAAACAGTTGGAATAAATAACCAATAATTAGCAGTCCCCACTTTCCCATCTGCTCTATGATAACCATTAAAAGTTTTTGTCGCATACTTATCAAAATTAGGCGCTTGCCACACATAATCATTCCCCCGATAAGCATAAGCATCCGCTTCGTGTTTGGTATTCTCCACCGACATGCGTTCACCTAACAAAACTTGATCCACTATAATTTTTCCAACAGTAATACCATACATAATAACGATGGCTCCCTTAGATAAATCCTGAATGAAAAACTTATGCTTCTCTTCAATGTCTTCTTTTAATATATAGGTTGCATAATTATATTGAATTGTATCTCCTTTACTTAAATTAGTTAAAGCGACTAATACATTATCCTTAGGATGAATTTTGATTACTTTATTTGCGCCCATGATATTATTATTTCTTAAAAATACTACAAAACTAGATGGGGACCGAAGTGTATGTGAAAATTATTGACTAAAGAGGAAGTATTTTAGTTGCTGTTAGGATGGCCGTCGCTTTGCTCAGGCATCCTAACAGCCTCAGTGCAAAATGCGTCAGTAGTAGTTCGAGTACTGTCTTCCCGACAAAAATTATTATGCCCCTACGGCAAAAGGATTTCATTGCTCCGCAATGAACCGCGCAGCATAAAATTTGCAAACACAAAGCAAGCTTATTTTTGCAAATTTTATCCCACTCGTTACCTTCGGCAAATCCTTTTGCCGTAGGGGCATAA
>RFZW01000091.1 GCA_009920495.1 Chitinophagia bacterium | reverse complement strand
TGGTGTTTCCATATTGATTGAAATTATTGAAAAATTACAAGAGGTGAATGGTAAAATTGGTTACTATAATTTAGCACCTATTGTTGCAAAGACATTTAACATTATGGGCTTGACAAAATATTCAACTGTTCACGAAACAGAAGAAGCCGCTGTTAATGAATTGTAATGGCCTCCGATTTCAATATTAATGACCTGCAATTAAAGTATCTTGAACTAGAAACTTTATTGGATATTACTAATGAGCTTAACTCATTTGACCAGATTTCTGTATTACTACAAGAAATTTTAGTAAAGTCATGTGGGGTTTTGAATGCCAGCTCTGGTTTAATTTTAATTGAGGACGACAATTCGGATGTATTACATATTGGTGCTGATTTTAATATTGATATTTCTGTTTTAAAAGGCTTGATATTCAATAAACGTAAGGGAATTATTAGCGAAATCAATGAATCCCGAAAAGCACTCAATATTCAAATTGAAGATGATTCTTTTTTATCTAAAACGCAATGTAAGTTTGGATTAATTGCACCTTTTTTAGACAAAAAAAATTTAGTAGGGGTAATTATACTATTTGATAAAGAGTCAAGACAAGGGCTTTCGCCTTTTCATGATTCTGATGCAAATATGTTGTCTGCCATAGCAACACAGGCTAGTGTTGCCTATAATAACATTAAACTAATTGAAAACATTAAGGAGGCCAAAACCTTCAATGACAACGTAATGCAATCAATTGTCACTGGTGTTTTTACTACAAATTTAATGGGTGAAATTAATCATATTAATAGAGCTGCTATTGCAATTATTAATCTTGATAAGGAAAATGTATTAGGTAATCACTATGAATATGTGTTTGAATCAAATGAGTTCATTACACAGCTTATCACAAAATGTGAACTGGAATCCGTTACCATATCTGAAAGTCAAATTTTATTGGAATGTAACGGAAAGTCCACCACGGTAAATATTTCAGTTTCTCCATTGATGAATGACGCAAATGAACCTATTGGATCGGTAGTTGCCATGGAGGATTTATCAAATTTAGATAAATTGAAATCTACCTTTAAAAAGTATGTTTCAAAACAAATTGTAGATCAGTTACTGGAAAATGATGAAATGTTGAATTTAGGTGGCCAGGAACAAGAGGCGACCATCTTATTCTCAGATATTAGGGGTTTTACATCCATGTCTGAAACCATGGCTCCGAATGAAGTAGTTGAAACGCTCAACGATTATTTTAATTTAATGATTGAAATAATTTTTAAATACAATGGTACTTTAGATAAAATTATTGGAGATGCTTTAATGGTTATATATGGGGCACCCAATTCAACGGAACAGGATACTGAAAATTCTGTTCTTACTGCTATTGAGATGCAGGAAAAATTAATCCAATTTAATCAAGATCGGATTATTAATTTAAAGCAACCCATAAAAATAGGTATTGGAATTAATAGGGGAAAAGTGATTAGTGGAAATATTGGATCCAAACAACAAATGAACTTCACCGTTATTGGCGACTCGGTTAATTTAGCTTCTCGCTTATGCTCTGTTGCTGCTGCTGATGAAATTATAGTTTCTGATGCAGTATGGAAAAAGGTGAAACATTTAAAGTCATTTAAATCAAAAAAACTAACCCCTGTTAAAGTAAAAGGGAAGGTAAAACCTATTGAAATTAAGGAAATACAGTACAATCGTCCTGAATTTCAATATGAACTTGCTTATGAAAAAATAGAACAATTTTTATTATTAAGTTTACCTCAGCAATATACGTATCATACTATTGAACACATTAGAGATGTTGTCATTCAATCAGAGCGTATTGCTAAAAAAGAAAAAATTGATAAATCAATTATCCAGGATATAAAGCTAGCCGCATGGTTGCATGATGTTGGCTATATATGGGAACCACAAAGGCACGAAGCCAGGGGTGCCGAATACGCTACAGCCATTTTAAATGAAATGAAATTTCCGAAATCAAAAATAAGTTTGATTACAGGCATGATCATGGCTACCAAAATTCCACAGTCACCAAAAAATCATTATGAACAAATTATTTGTGATGCCGATTTAGATTACCTAGGCCGAGATGATTATGCTACCAATAGCAATAATTTATTACAGGAGATAGAATTGGTTAAAAAATTAACACCAAAAGAGTGGTTGCAAATTCAAGAAAAATTTTTAAAAGCACATAGCTATTTCACAACAACTTCTCAAAAATTAAGAAATAAAAATAAAAGTACTGTTCTAAACAACATACAACAACAATTAAAAAATAAATAGTTATGGCACAAGCTGGACATAGTGCAAACAAAACACATTTTCAATTGGACCGAATTTCATTTTTTACAGATGGTGTTTTTGCTATTGCAATTACATTATTGGTTATTGAATTTAAAGTCCCTGTCATTGAACACCCTACAGATCATTTACTTTGGGATGCACTCAAGGAAATGTCATGGAAATTATTAGGATTTATAATAAGCTTTTGTATTGTTGGTTATTATTGGTCAGTACATCATCGCATTTTCGGCTATGTTGAAAAATATACCTCAAGATTAATTTGGTTGAATTTGTTATTTTTATTTTCAGTTGTATTATTGCCTTTTACCTCCGGGTTACTAGGGGAATATGCTTCTGAAACACATTTAATGATTCCCTATGGAGTTTATGTAATTAATATATGTTTGACAGCAATTATGAATGCGGTGCTATGGTTTTATGTAAGTAATCCAAAGCATGATTTATTAACCCACCAAATTTCGAAAGAAAGAATATTATTAGGCTTTTATTTCACATTAGTTGTCCCTATTATTTTTATTCTTTCTTTATTAGCTACCTATTATAATCCCACCATTGGCCGTCTTATTCCATTAACCATTCCCTTTATATTAAAGTATGGATTAAATGGAATAGCCAGTCGTGCTATAGCTAAAGAAAAAAATAATTCAAAAGCCGTAAGCTAATGTCAAATCACAATCAGCTTAAATTAATCAGTTCACATCCTAATTGTGAGGTAAAGCAGCATTTATTGACGAAACAAAATGGCTTATACGCATCAGCACCTTTCTGTAAAGGAGATATCATTATTGATTTTGGGTCATCAAAAATTGTTACCACTCCGAATTATTTAACGGTTCAAATTGGAGAAGATAAACATATACATTTAAGCCCTGAATATTTACAATACACCAATCACGCTTGTGAGCCGAATGTATTATTTAATACTAGTACCATGCAATTGGAATGCTTAACCGATGTTGCTATTGGGGATGAATTGACTTTTTTTTATCCAGCCACAGAATGGGAAATATCTCAAACATTTAATTGCCATTGTGGGAAACCTGCTTGTGTAGGGCTTATCAAAGGGGCATCTGAATTGTCAGTTGATGTGTTGCGTAAATATAAGTTGACTGAATTTATAGAATCAATGGCCCAAAAATATAAGGGGTTGTAAAAATACCTTTTATTATTTCTATATAAAAAAACCCGTCCCGATTTATCGGGACGGGTTTTTTAGTGAATTGCTTAACCCTAATTTACAATAGGATTAAAAATATTTAGTTACACCCGGTACTGCAATTGGATAAAATCCATCTGCATTTGGCAATACTGGAGGTGCAGCATTAAAGTCATATACTTTTGGATGTATATCAATGCCTGAATTAATCGCCTTATCCCACTCAATTATTTGACCGCTATATGTTGCCATACGACCCATAATTGATGTCATGGTACTTTTAGCACCATTTTCTGCATCCGCATATTTATATTCCCCTTTTGCAATGGCAGCAAATAATTCATCATGCTCGTTTTGATATGGATCTGGTTCTCCTTTTTTAGCAAATTGGAAAAGTACTTTTCCGCCGTGATCAACAATTTTTGCTTGACCACAATGTATTTTACCTTTTGTTCCTACAAATAATTCATCCACCTTACTCATAGTGCCTGGGATATGTCTACATTGGCTATTTAAAATTGAACCATCTGCATAATGGTATTCTACAAAGTGATGATCAAAAATTTCACCATGTTCTTTACTATTACGAACCTGTCTACCGCCAAATCCTTGTGCTTTAACTGGATATCCTTCTTTAAACCAGTTAATCACGTCTAAATTATGTATATGTTGTTCATTGATATGATCACCACATAACCAGTTAAAATAATACCAGTTACGCATTTGATATTCCATTTCAGTTTGTCCAGCTTTACGAGGTCTTGTCCATACACCATCATTATCCCACCAAGCTTGCATGGAGGTGATTTCTCCAATCATATCTTTTCTTTTGAAAAGTTCACGATAGGAATTTTGGTAATGTCTTTGTAACCCAACCACTACGTTTAATTTTTTTTGTTTTGCGATAGCAGCTGTTGCTAAAACTTTTTGTACACCTGCTGGATCAGTCGCCACTGGCTTTTCCATAAAGACATGCTTGCCTTGTTTAATCGCTTCTTCAAAATGGATCGGTCTAAAACCAGGAGGCGTTGCTAATATCACTACATCTGCTAATGCAATTGCTTTTTGGTAGGCGTCAAAGCCAGTGAATCTGCGCTCTTCAGGCACATCCAATCTTTTACTGATATCGCCAATACCTTCATTAATTTCTCTTGTTAATGCTTTATGACAATTATCAACATTGTCTTTAAAAGCATCTGCCATTGCAACAATTTTTACATTTTGTTTGCTTGAAATGGCTTGCATCGCCGCACCTGTACCGCGGCCACCACAACCAATAACTGCTACTTTGATAACATCATCAGCACCTGAAAAAAAGTTAGCCTTTGATAAAATTGGCATCGCCATTATTCCTCCTGCAATTAAGCTGGTATCTTTCACAAAAGTTCTTCGTGAAGGGTGATTGTTTAAATCCTTGTGCATACTGTATATTTTTAAAATTTAAATAATGTCTCCATTCATAGGAGCATCGTTTGTTACTTGTAAGTTAAAAAATTATTCGATAAAAAGGTAGGTTTTGAAGAATTCATTTATCTCTTGTTCGGAAGGTTGCACTAGGGGCCTAACCAATCTAATTCCCATATTTTTAGCCTCCGTTAGCCACCACTTACTTTTGGGTATTTGTGGGTCTCGTTTGTTCCAAACAGGGTCAGAATGAAAACGGTTGGCTGATCTTAATTCAATAGCAGTTTCTGAAAAACCACCACCCCTCACTGATTTTGGATATTTTTTGGGATTCGCTACCGGAACAATATCTATGGATTTGTAATCCGCATAAGCATCGGGGGTATAATGGTTTAAAGTCCACTCCATTAAATTCCCTAGCATATCATATAGGCCCCAGGCGTTGGGAAGTTTTAGCCCCACCTTATGGAATTTGTCTTCACTATTTTTTGCATACCATGCATATTTGCCTAGTAAAGCAGGGTCATTTCCAAAATAATAGGCGGTTTGTGTACCAGCCCTACAAGCATATTCCCATTCCGGTTCTGTAGGTAAGCGATAAAATATTTTTGTCTTTTCATATAACCATCTGCAATACATGATCGCAGTTCGTTGCGACATACTATTTGCTGGATAGCCACCTTCCTTTCCCATGCCCCAACTTAAATCAACATATTGTGCACTTGGTCTAGTAATCGCATCATCAGTTATATTTTGACTTGTTGATTCGTCTTTTAAAAACACATCTAATTCATCACGGGTAACTTCATAAGCACCCATCCAAAAAGCAGCAACCTGAATTTCTTTCTGTGGGCCTTCGTCTGCTTTTCTATTTTTTTCAGTTGCTTTACTTCCAATTGTAAATTTACCTGCTTGAATAGGAACCATTTTAAAAGCTAATTTTGATCCTTCTATTTTTTGTTGATACGGGACAAAAGCGGTGTTGTTATTTTGTCCATTGATGTTACAAAATACAAGTAAAAGTAGAAGTGTCGCTGTTGATGATTTCACTGTAGAATATTTGAAAATTTAAGATAATAATTATTTTGTAAAACAGGTAAGATTATTGTTTTTCTTGTATGAGCGGTAGCCCCCAATATTTATCAAAACCCTTAGTATTATTGCGTTTTAATTGATTGTTGACACTTTCTGTAATCAAAAGTTCTGCATGTAAGGATAGTGCTAATTTTTTAGCTTGGTTGATGGGTAAAATACTACAAGCAGTAGCTAACCAATCTGCAACTGCACCATTATTTGCAATAACCGTAACATTTCTGAGTGAGGTTACACCATATCCAGTTGTTGGATTAATGATATGAGAATATTTTTTGCCATCATGTTCAATAAACTGATAAACATCTCCAGAGGTTGCTACTGACAAATTATTTAATTGCAATTTTTCTGGCAATAGATCATCCGCTCTCTCTGGTTGATTTATACCTACAGTCCATCCTTTTTTATTGGGTGGCGCATCTCCAAATACAATATCTCCACCAGCATCAACTAAGGATGCTGTGATACCTTCTTTTTTTAAATAGTCAACTACTTTTTGTGCAATATAACCTTTGCCAATGCCACCAAAATCAAGTTGCATTCCTTTTAATGATAAATAAATACTATGGTCTTGATTATTCAATTGTATTTTATTGAAATCACATAGTATTAATATATTTTTTATTTGCAGTTGGGTTGGAAATTGTTTCGAACGCCTTGCTGTTCTCCATAAATGCGTAAGCGGGCCCAGGGCTATGTTATAGGCGCCTTTACTTTTAATATAAGCCTCCTTGGATTGCGTAATTAACTCCCACATCAGCGGAGAGGCTATATTTTTAGCAATGCCTGCATTATTATTTATACTAGTAAGCTCACTACTTGAATCGTAGTTGCTAAAAATGTGATTTAAGGAATCAATTAAATGAAAGCTAGCCCTTGCTTGTTTTTTTGCGATCACGCTGTCCTGTGCATAAAAAATAATATTTAGGGGAGACCCCATTTTATGTTCAGAAAAACTAAACCTGGTATTTTGTGCATTGGAGTCGAAAGTAACCAATACAAAAAATACTAAAATAGGGAGGCGAAAATTATAAACTAATGCGTACAAACTTGTTGGTATTGATTCTTATGCCTAAATTTAAGCTATAAAAAAATAGGACACTATGGAAAGGAGAAATTTTTT
>RFZW01000010.1 GCA_009920495.1 Chitinophagia bacterium | reverse complement strand
CAATGCAATCCTCCGTATTAAAATGGGATAAGTCGCTGTCCTTATGCCATAACATTTCAACAGGCGCTCCAAGATCCTTTTCTAAAGCATCTTGCATATCTCTATCACAATTCGATCCCGGGAATACTAAAACACCAAATTTCATATACTAAAGATTAATATTTTAAGGTAGGTAATGAAGGAACAAAGTTAACAAATTATGCTTGCTAATTTGGGGTAAATTCTTCACTTATGCAAGGTGGTTATACACAATAACCAAGGCGGCGGACCAAAATAAAAGGTTGGGAATCAATAGCCTTTTTGGGGTTGCATAAGCAAAACTTATAAAACAGGCCAATGGGGTTAAAATGATTGCAGAAGCATATAAAGCTTGAGAGGAAAAAACAATGGGTTGGAAAAAACAAACCAATAGGGTCAAGAAAAGGACCCCCCAGTATTTACGTACCTGTATGATAAAACGAGATTGCTGTTGTTGCCAAAAATAAAAACCTGTTATTAATTGCACCCCCATGATGCCTAAAGCTAAAATGATATTTAGCTCAGGCTTTACCAATGGATTTTCCCAATCCAATCTTGGTAAAAATTGGGTGAAATGACTCGCCTGATTGGTTAAAAAAACAAATGCAAATACAAAATAAAAAGGAAGTAGAATACCCATCAATAATACTAACCACTCAGGTAACCTAAAGGGTCGAATAATGGCAAGCGCAAATAAAACAACCGGAATTAAAATAGCAATAGGTTCATATAATAAGATAGAAACGCCTACAATTAATCCAATATTAAATTCAAGTGTTTTGGGTTGTGTTTGATCATACAATCTAAAAATTTTAATAAGTATCCAAATCACCAATGAATTAGAAATTAATCCTGCACTAATTTCATCCCAATAAGGAAATAATCCGGTTAATATGATATAGGCAAAAGCTGGTAAATATGTAATGTTTTGAAACATTTTAAATTGACTCAACAAAGCATTTAAACGTATTGCTTGACTAACTACGAGCAATTGAAAAAATAGCACCAATGCGATGGGCGGCAGGGGTCTTATATAATGTATTAATAAATAAGCCAACAAGCCATCTGACTCGTTAGCGATAACAATTGGCGGTGTAATCCATTGATGAAAATGTAGAATTACACTTAATACAAGTATAAAAATTAAATTAATGTCCGCTTTATCTCTGAATAAAAAAACCACTTTGTGCTATTTAAATTTAACTTTTGCGAAACCAATTCTATTTTTATATTGATAAGGTAAAATAGCTTCATTGTCACTCACTTGCTTCAACATTCGTGGCATCCATTCATAGTTTTTCTCATTAGCTATGACTACTGCGCCTTTTTCTAATTGCCCTTGCTTTGATAAACTATTAAAAACTAAAGTATGCTGCCCCTTATGTTTTTGATGGTATAAAAAATGTACCCCATTCTGATTTTCGATAGTGCCATAGCCAATGAACTGGTCCACATTTTGATCGTTTTGAGATTTGTCAATTGTTTTAATCCATTGCAAATTACCTGTTCCATCAAATGACAAAAGGGCGATTTTATTAGCATTATAAGTAACTGTTGGATAGCCAAAAGTGGCAAACGGATTGCCCCAAATAAAAGGATTACCCCAGGAATTAAAGCCCCATGGCCCCATACCCCAACCAAAACGTGCCCATGGATAAAAACCAAATGGCCTATTCCAATAATTAAACATAAATGGATTGTAAAACGCACCGCCCCAATAAAAATCCCATCTTGAAAAATAGTTGTTTCGATTTGAATAGGAATCTGCAGCTTCCGCAATCACTGTATAACTACCATCTGCTTGCGTAGCTACCTTATCCAAATAGTAGGTATCAAAAACATCTTTTAAATTTCGCTTACTTGAAACAGCACCTCTGTTAAAATCAGTAAAGCGATTTGCATTCGTTAATATTTCTTTCTTAGCTGCAATGTCCCATAAATAAGAATACAAGCCTTCCACATGCCCTTTTTTTTCTGTGGCATAAAAGGAGTTTAAAATCACTTGCCCTTTTGCATTATCTACTTTTAGTCTGATATCATCCAATTGCAAACTATTGTTTACAATCGCAGATTCAATCACTTCTTTTCCATCAGCGGACAAATACAATAAACTCACTGCAGGCGCCATATTGGTCTGGGTGATATTACGCAAGCAAAACAAATTGCCTTGATTATCCAATGCAAAATCGGATAAGGCACTTTTTTTATTTTGAGATTGTACGGTAATTTCAGCTTCAGATTGTAACTCGAAATTTTTATTTAGCGAAAGTGCTTTTACTTTAATAGCAGATGCCTTTGTGGTATTGATGCTGAACAATAATATTTTTTCGTGATCATCACTTCTCAATAAATTAAAAACCTTCGTGCCTGAACCTGGCCTTACTTTATCAGCAGTATCCATAATTTTAGGCTCCCCGATTAATTTACCATCTGCATTTAGTTTTGCAACTGCTGCATATACGGTAGCGTTCACTTGGAATTGATAAAAAACAACCACCTGATCATTGGATGTTATAAACTCTAATCCATTCAATGCTTTTGGTAAAAAAGATAAATCGTTCTGCTTAACAATCTGCATCTGCTCATTATACTGTGCAATCGTTGAAACACCTGCATTATTTTTAAAAATCCAATAATGACTACCTACTTTTCCCAACACCTCATACTGCATGGCCTCCTTATCGGTTTTTTCGATGGCAGATGCAATATAAGACTGCGCTTGACACCATTGCCCTCCAATGAATAGAGTGATCAAAAAACTTAAAATTGACTTTTTCATAGTATTCGAATTTATATACACAAATTTAATACAATATTTAGCTTGAATGGGTATTAGGCGTTAATATTAACGCGTTTTTAAGATGCTCCCGTCCTTGGTTACTTCGAATGAGTATGTACCTCCTTCCTTAACTGCAAAGTTTTCCAAAGCATGACTTATAGGAAAATCAAAACATACAGGGTAATTGAAATTTGAAATATGTGCGTGAATGATTTCATAGGCAGTGGCCCCAAAATCGGCTGCGTTATCTTTTAATTCGGTAAACCCACCAACAACCAGGCCTGCTAAATCATCCAATAACCCAGCATTTTTACATTGTAAAATTAATCGATCTAGATTATAATGCGCTTCGCCCACATCTTCAATAAATAAAATTTTACCCTTGGTGTTCATCGCATTTTTAGATCCTATTAAATGCGCAATCATACATAAATTACCTCCAATAAGGTTTGCTGTGACCGTTCCCTGCTTATTGAATGAATGCGCTGCTACTTGGATCACTTCATCTTCGCCAAGCAAAATATTTTTTAAGGACTGGATATAAATTGCTCCCTCCGCTCCTTTATTAAATGCAGCTGCCATGGGGCCATGAATACTCATAGTATTTTGCTTTTGAATAGCGGCATGCAAAACAGTAATATCACTAAAGCCGATCACCCATTTTGGATTTTGATTAAACCCGGAAAAGTTTATTTGATCAATGATTCTACTTAAGCCATAGCCACCCCTCGCACACAATACCGCTTTGATATTTGCATCGTCCAACATTTGCTCTAGTTCTGCTGCTCTTTCCGCATCTGAAGCCGAGAAACAGTCCTTTTTTGACCCCACTGTTTTGCCCAATTTTACCTTAAACCCCCATTTTTCAAGGGTCAGGATGCAATTTTGCACCTTTTCCAAGGGGATGGAACCTGCTGGGCATGTGATCCCAATAGTGTCTCCAGGAATGAGGATTGGCGGTTGAATCATAACACAAATTAAGTACTTTTGCAGCAATGAACACGCCAAAAAGATATTTGATTACCGCAGCCCTTCCCTATGCGAATGGTTTGAAGCATATTGGCCATTTAGCAGGCGCGTATTTGCCTGCGGATATTTACGTCCGTTATTTAAAAGCGCAAAAAAGAGATGTGGTTTTTGTTTGTGGAAGTGACGAACATGGCACTGCTATCCCCATCCAGGCAACCAAGGAGGGAACCACTGCACAAGCTATTATTGATAAGTACCACCCGATCATTGAACAAAATTTTAAAGATCTAGGAATCGCATTTGATATTTATCATCGCACCAGCGATGCATTGCATCATGAAACCGCTAGTGCATTTTTTAAAGATCTTGAAGCCAAGGGCGATTTAGAAACCAAAACTTCATTGCAATACTTTGATGCCGCAGCAAATAGTTTTTTAGCGGACAGATATATAAAAGGCACTTGTCCCAATTGCGGACATCATGAAGCCTATGGAGACCAGTGTGAAAAATGTGGCAAAAGCTTAAGCCCCGAAGAATTAATTAATCCAGTAAGTACTTTAAGTGGTAACGCGCCTATAAAAAAAGAAACCACGCATTGGTATTTGCCTTTAAATAAACATGAAGATTTTTTACGCGAATGGATTTTAAAGGAGCATGCGAATGATTGGCGTGCTGCAGTAGTAGGTCAATGCAAAAGTTGGATTGATGGTGGATTACAGCCTAGGGCGGTGACACGTGATTTAGATTGGGGTGTGAAAGTTCCTGTGGCAGGTGGTGATGGTAAAGTATTGTATGTGTGGTTTGATGCACCTATCGGTTATATCAGCGCTACTAAGCAATGGGCAAAAGATAATGGAAAAGATTGGACCCCTTATTGGAATGATACTGAAACTAAATTGGTCCACTTCATAGGAAAAGATAATATTGTTTTTCATTGTATCATTTTCCCAATCATGTTAAAATTACATGGTCATATTTTACCTGAAAATGTGCCTGCCAATGAGTTCATGAATTTAGAGGGCGACAAAATGAGTACTTCCAAAGGTTGGAGTATTGAAATGGATGACTACATTAATAAATGGATTAAAAAAGAAAATGGTGGCACAGGATTAGCTGATAGCTTACGCTTCTATTTAACTTCTATCGCACCTGAATCAAAGGACAGCGAATTTACATGGAAAGGATTCCAGGAATCGGTGAATGGTGAACTAGTAAGCATCTTCGCTAATTTTGTAAATAGAACTTGGGTATTGATGCATAAATTATGCAAGGGCAAGGTACCCCCCATTCATCCTGATTTATTAGACGAGGAGGACAACGCTATTTTACAAAGTGTAAAAGATAGCAAAGCAAAAATTACTGAATTACTGGAGCAATATAAATTTAGAGACGCCCAATTTGAAGTGATCAATTTAGCGCGTATTGGAAATCAATACATGCAAAAAAAGGAACCTTGGATTGTGGCTAAAAATTTAGCGACCGACCCAACTGCACAAGCTAAAATTGACAACTGTATGCATGCTTGCTTGCAATTATGTGCGAACCTTGCCATTTTGGTAAATCCTTTTTTACCATTTACTGCTAAAAAAATGTGCTACTTAATGAAAGTAGTGGACAAAATGTTGGACTGGGAAAATGCAGGGAACTTTAATTTATTAAAAGTGGGTTATAACTTACGACCTCCCGAATTGTTATTTAGAAAAATTGAGGACGAAGAGATTGAAGCAGAATTAACCCAATTGCAAACAAATTTAAAAGCAAAAAAAATTACGATGGATACCAACACTAACACTGATGCTAGTAGCGCTCCTGAAGCGAATGACCATGCATTCAAAACTGAAATTGTTTTCGACGATTTTGGTAAAATTGATTTGCGCGTAGGTACGATCATTGATGCGAAGAAGGTGGAGAAAGCAGATAAATTATTACAATTAGAAGTGGATTTGGGTTTGGAAAAAAGAACCATTTTATCAGGTATCGCCATGCATTTTGACCCAGCTGCCATTATTGGAAAGCAAGTAATGGTAGTGGCAAACCTAGCGCCTCGCAAAATGCGTGGTGTTGAAAGTAAAGGAATGATTTTAATGGCCGAAGATGCCCATGGTAAATTATACTTTGTGCAACCTAGTGAAGCGATTGCTGCCGGAAGTAAAATTTCATAAATTCCGAGCCCTTATATTTTATAAAAAACTCACTAAAAACAAAGCCCTTCGAAAATTCGAAGGGCTTTGTTTTTATTAAAATCATTAGAAGAATTAATAAGTGATACACTCCTTCAATTCTTTCTCTGTATAAGCTAATCCATGTTGCTTTAATACTTCATCAGGTACCCCATTCCATTGGTTAGGCACATTCCCCATATAGCCCAAATCCTTTACCCCAATTTCAGAAGTATAAAATCCGGTGGTAACCAAGTCGCGCATTTTATTAAAAAAGCTAACCCCTTGTGCTACTTCTGGTTTCGCCTTATTTGGATACGCAATTTCATCTACAATTTCTATTTGCTGCGGCTTTGTTAAATCAACAAATGCTTTTTCATGTTTCTTATAACAATGCAAATCCAACCATCTTAAGCCGCCACGCACTGGCACTTGATGATCAGGCATATCCTTTACGATAAACTCAATAAATTCAGGCACTTTTGCATCTGACGCTGAGCCACTTACCGCATCCTTAGGCATAATAATATCAGCTAGTACAGTGATGGTAGCCATTTCCTGTGCATCAAAAAAATTGGGTTGTGCTTTTACTTTTACTAAGTAATCTTTCTCCTCCTGCATACGATCGTCCATGTTCACTTCTGCAACAGTGGTATTCGTATTTTTGCAAGCCTCAAGTAATACACCTGCGGAAACTGTGCCTAACACCAACGCTTTAATGGAATCTCTTCTATCCATGATCAATATTTTTATTTAATTATAAATTTTTCTTTTGTAACTGATCCAAAATATATTCTGAAGTACGCATTGACAATGCCAAAATGGTCCATGTAATATTTTTATCTGCTTGTGAGGTAAATACTGAACCATCTACACAGAATAAATTTTTACAATCATGGGCTTGTCCAAATGCATTTAATGCAGATGTTTTTTTATCACTACCCATACGAACTGTTCCAGCTTCATGAATAATATTACCTGGATTTGATAATCCATATTTATTACTTGCATCATCTTGATCACCCCAAGTAATTACCGCGCCCATTTCATGCATAATTTCACGGAAGGTTTCCTTCATATGTTTTGCTTGTTGTACTTCGTATTCTGAATTTTTACAATCAAACTTTAATACAGGAATACCATATTTGTCCACTACATCCGGATCAATTTTACAATGATTTTCAAACCTTGGCACCGCTTCACCTCTTCCGCCCATACCTACACTCGCACCATAAAAAAAGCGTACATCCTCTTTTAATGATTCGCCATATCCGCCAGCTTCCTTGGTTCTACCATTGACTTGAAACTTACCATTCAATCCTTGTTGGCCCATGCCAAAT
The DNA here is from genome assembly GCA_009920495.1 of Chitinophagia bacterium. Lineage (GTDB taxonomy): Bacteria > Bacteroidota > Bacteroidia > Chitinophagales > Chitinophagaceae > Sediminibacterium. The sequence continues at coordinate 25,735 of RFZW01000010.1, read as the reverse complement.
CCGTAACCTGGCTGGCTCATACCACCCCAGTATTCAATATGGTATCCTCTAGGAAAATTTAATTTTTTATTATCCAACCACCAAGGTGTATACACGTGCATACCACCTACACCATCTTCGTTATAACGCTTACGACCAAACAAACTTGGAATAACGCCACCTAAAGCAGCCCCGGTTGAATCATGTAAATAATGTCCTACAACGCCTGAACTATTAGCCAAACCATTTGGATGTTTGGATGATTTTGAATTTAATAATAAACGCGCAGTTTCACAAGTACTTGCACCTAACACAACTATTTTTGCATTAATTTGATACTCCTGTCTGTCGGCTTTGTTGACATAAGAAATGCCAACTGCTTTACCTTCTCTGTCCGTTATAACTTCACGCGCCATAGCTCCAGTAATTAAATCCACATTACCTGTTAATAGTGCTGGTCGAACTAAAACTGAAGAAGAAGAAAAATCACCGTACACTTTACAGGAACGATTACATTGACCGCAGTAAAAACAAACTCCACGATCATCATTTATTTTTTTAGTTAAAATAGATAAACGGGAAGGAATCACTGGAATGTTAATTCCTGTTGCTGCTTTTTTAAACATCAACTCATGCAACCTTGGTTTTGGCGGCGGTAAAAAAATACCATCTGGATCATTTGGTAACCCTTCATTCGTTCCGTATACGCCAATTAATTTATCAATTTTATCATAATAAGGTTTGATGTCCTCATAACCTATTGGCCAATCGTCGCCTAAGCCGTCAATACTTCTTCTTTTAAAATCTTTGGGCCCAAATCGCAATGAAATACGACCCCAATGGTTGGTACGACCCCCCACCATTCTAGCTCTCCACCACTCAAATTTATCACTACCTGGCGTTTGCGTATATGGTTCGCCATCTATTTCCCAACCCCAATAGGAAGCATCAAAATCGCCAAATGGACGCATTTTGGTACTGGCACCACGACGCGGTGATTCCCATGGATTTTTTAGTTGTGATGAGTTTTTAGCTGGATCAAATTCAGGACCAGCTTCTAACAAACAAACTTTAAGACCAGCCTTTGCTAAAACATAGGCTGACATTCCGCCTCCTGCGCCTGAACCAACAATGACTGCGTCATAATTTTTAGGCGAAACTTTTACTTGAAAATTGGACATAATGCTATTTTTTTCTCTAGTTGTATTGAACTATGAATTTAAAGAAAATTATTAATGGTTGCCTAATTTTTACATGAAAGTTTGCGTTTTAGTAAAAGCAAAAGGCCAGGTTTCCTTTAGGGTACATTTAAAGTAAAAATCCCCACCCGTTAATGGGTGGGGATTAAAATCATTAGAGGATATTTTTGGAAATTTTATATTTTATAAAATTTCCAAAAAATCAACTGCACCCCATTGAGGTTCCACAGTTCAAGCATTTATAGCAAGTACCGCTTCTGATTGTAATATGTCCACAAGTGCTACAAGCTGGCGCATCACTTTGCATGCTCTTAGCAGCTGCTTGTACTTGATCCATGGATCCACCAGCAGTTGTTTCAACGGCTACCGCTACATTTGCTTTCGCAACTGTTGGCGCGGTAACACGAATGCTACTTAGCTCAGGCTTTCCCACTAATGTAATGTCGCCCTCCTCACCTAAATTTTCAACTGTCGGCTTGTCTAATACATGCACTAAATCGGTTCTGCCTAAATATTCATACGCTAATGAACGGAATATAAAGTCAACTATGGATGTAGTTGTTTTGATATTTGGATGATCAACCATTCCTGAAGGTTCAAACTTGGTAAATACAAATTTCTCTACAAACTCTTCCAATGGAACGCCATATTGTAAACCAACTGAAATTGAGATGGCAAAACAGTTCATTAAACTACGAAGTGTTGAACCTTCTTTTGCTAAATCGATAAATATTTCTCCTAAAGTGCTGTCATTGTATTCGCCTGTTCTTAAGAATAATACTTGTCCGCCGATACGTGCTTTTTGTGTAAACCCACGACGCTTAGCAGGCAATGATTTACGCTCAACGATTCTAGAAAGTTGACGCTTAAATTTAGTATCCGTTGAAGCAGACATTCTTTTTTGAACTTCTTCTAACAACTCATCAACATTTAATTTACTTAAGTCAACCAATTGAGAACCGCCTTCTGCAACTGCAACTTCCTCTTCAGTTGCTGCATCTGCTTTTTTCTTTTTATCTGATTTTGTACTTAAAGGCTGGCTTAATTTAGAACCATCACGGTAAATAGCATTCGCTTTTAAACCTAGGGTCCAACTCATTAAATAAGAATCAGCAATTTCTTCAACAGTCGCTTCGTTAGGAAGGTTAATAGTTTTAGAAATCGCACCCGATAAGAATGGTTGGCAAGCAGCCATCATTCTAATATGACCATGCGCGTGAATGTATCTTTCGCCTTTTTTACCATTTTTATTCGCACAATCAAATATTGACAAATGCTCCTCTTTTAATGCTGGTGCCCCTTCTACAGTCATAGTACCACAAACATAATCGTTGGCAGCATCAATTTGATCTTCTGTAAATCCTAATGATTCTAATAAGTTAAATGACCAATCAGCAAAAACCTCTTCTTTAAAACCTAATCTTGTTAAACAAGCATCACCCAATGTGAAACGGTTAAATATGAATCCAATTTCAAATGCTGATTTTGCAGCACCATTTAATTTAGCGATTTCTTCAGGTAAAAATCCTTTCGCTAATAAAGATTCATTATTAATATGTGGCGCCCCTGCGAAACTTGCATGTCCAACAGCAAAGTTTACAATTGCATCATTTTCAGCTTGTGTATATCCTAAATTCTTTAATGCTTGTGGTACCGATTGGTTGATTATTTTAAAATATCCACCGCCTGATAATTTTTTAAATTTCACTAAAGCAAAATCTGGTTCAACACCTGTAGTATCGCAATCCATTACTAAACCAATCGTTCCAGTTGGCGCGATTACAGTTGTTTGTGCATTTCTATAACCATATTTTTCACCTAATTGAACTGCATCATCCCAAGCCTTCGTTGCAGCTTTCAATAAATAATCAGGCGTATGTTGTGCTTTAATTCCTTGTGGTTTAATTTCAAGACCTACATAAGCACCTTCTGCATCATAAGCAGCAGCGCGGTGATTACGCATTACACGTAACATATCTTCTTTATTTTCTTCATATCTATCAAAAGCACCTAAGAATGAAGCTAATTCAGCCGATGTTTTATAAGCAACGCCCGTCATGATCGCAGTGATTGATCCTGCAATACCACGTGCTTCTTCGCGTTCTGTAGTCATATGATAATTGTGCTACTTCTTTAGAAGGGAACTGCGCCATTAAAATAGAAACTTCTAATACAGTAGCCCATAATCTTGTCGTATACTCAAAACCAGTTACATCAAAAGTGTTGTCAGACTCATTAAAGAATTTGCGCAAATTGATAGACGCTAGGTTACAAGCCGTGTTGTCCAAGAACATATATTCTGAACATGGGTTAGAAGCGTTAATTCTTCCCCCTTTTGGACAAGTATGCCACTCATTAATAGTAGTATCATATTGTGTTCCTGGATCCGCACAACGCCATGCAGCGTTTGCAATTTGATCCCATACTTCACGTGCAGGTATTGATTGCATCACACGACCATCGGTACGTGCTTTTAATTCCCAATTGCCATTTTCAGACAATGCTTTAAAGAAGCTGTTCGGAATACGCACCGAGTTGTTTGAGTTTTGCCCAGACACAGTTGCATATGCTTCTCCTTCATAACTATTGTCATAACCAGCCGCTATTAAAGCAGCTACTTTATCTTCTTCTTTTACTTTCCAGTTAATGAAGTCCATTACTTCTGGATGATCTAAATCCAAACAAACCATTTTAGCAGCACGACGTGTAGTACCACCTGACTTAATCGCACCTGCCGCGCGATCACCAATTTTCAAGAAGCTCATTAAGCCACTTGATGAACCGCCACCAGATAATTTCTCGTTAGCGCCTCTAATTTGAGAGAAGTTGGTTCCAACCCCAGATCCGTATTTAAAAATTCTTGCTTCTCTTGTCCATAAATCCATAATACCACCTTCGTTCACTAAATCATCACTTACACTCAAGATAAAACAAGCATGCGGTTGCGGACGCTCATATGCACTTGTTGATCTCTTTAATTTTTTATCTTTTGGATCAACATAATAGTGCCCTTGCGCACCACCTGTAATACCATAACTTTCATGTAAACCTGTATTAAACCATTGTGGTGAATTTGGAACACAAGCTTGATTTAAAATACTATATACTAACTCCTCATAAAATATTTGTGCATCTTGTTCGGTTGCAAAATAACCATAACGCTCACCCCACACTCTCCAACAATTTGCCATACGATGCGCTACTTGCTTCACAGTTGTTTCACGACCTAAGGAACCATCTGCTTGAGGCACACCCGCTTTTCTAAAATATTTCTGTGCAAGAATATCTGTTGCAATTTGACTCCACTGTTTTGGAACTTCCACATTGGTCATCTCAAACACTTTTTCTCCGTTTGGATTTTTGATTACACTATCTCGGTAATCATAATCGAATTGATCAAATGGAGAAACATTTTCTTTTGTAAATAGGCGCGTAAATTGTAAGCCTTTTTTTGTTTTAGGAGTAGCCATGGTCTTGTTCTATTTAAGGATGTTAGTGGGTTATCCCATTAGGTTTTTCAAAAACCTTGATGGGTATACGAAAATATCCTTCTAAAATCATAATTCAAGCATCGAAATATCAACAGCTGTGGAAAAGAAATGTGAATTAAATCAAACCCTATATCCGGCTTGATTTTCGTGATTTATCCCCAAGACATGTTAGTTTCTGCGAAAAAAAAACCTTGGATGTTTGAAATTTTTAGTATTTGTCTGGGGGGCCTATCCAAGGTTGCAATAAAATCAATATTTTTGGGGATTCCAACAAACAATCAACTCCTATGACCTAAATGGCGCTTGGAAGTAAATAAAACAGAGAAAAATAATTTTTACCTGTTTTATTATATGTTTTTTTGGAAAAAATATTGCACCTTACACGGGCTTATAAAATGAAAAATAAACTATACGATATTATTACGCAGGGGAAATCAAATGCCAAAAAAGCATTTGCTGTTTTAATTGACCCTGATAAAATAAATGAGCAAAGTTTAACCCAAACCATTGACATTGCAGTTAAGTCCAAAGTAGATTATTTTTTTGTAGGTGGGAGTTTAGTAGTGACCGATACTTTGGATACAGTAGTTGCAAGTATCAAAAAACAATGTAACATTCCAGTGATACTTTTTCCTGGATCTCCTGATCAAATTACACCAAAAGCTGATGCCCTTTTATATTTGTCTTTAATATCTGGGCGCAACGCAGAATTACTTATAGGGCAACATGTCATCAGTGCTCCTTTTGTTAAAAAAAGCGGTCTTGAAATTATATCCGTTGGATATATGCTTATTGATGGTGGCACCCCAACTACTGTTTCCTACATTTCAAATTCGAACCCGATTCCTTCGAATAAAAATGATATCGCTTTGTGCACTGCCATGGCCGGAGAAATGTTAGGTCAAAAGTTAATTTATATGGATGCTGGAAGTGGTGCGCAAAAAGCCATCCCTACTGAAATGATTGCAAAAGTGAGTGCACATATTCAAATTCCATTAGTCGTGGGTGGTGGTATCACCACACCTGAGAAAGCAAAACAAAACTGTATTGCTGGTGCGGATATCATTGTGGTTGGGAACGCCGTTGAAAAAGATCCTGCATTGATTCAATCCATCGCAGAAGCGATTCATAGTTTGAACTAAAACCCTTAAATTTCACCGTTTGACGTCGGCTAATTTCAATTTTTTCACCTCCCTTTAATTCCACCAATAATCCGCCATTAAAATAAGGTTCAATTTTTTCAATCCAATGTAGGTTGATGATATGCTTGCGATTGGCCCTAAAAAATACATGCTCATCCAATCGGTCTTCCAATGCATTTAATGACTTTAAGATTAAAGGCTTGTGGGTGGAAAAATATACTTTGGCGTAGTTGCCTACACTTTCAAATAATCTTATTTCCGCCAATTTAACAAACCAACATTTCTCTCCATCTTTTACAAACACTTGATCCGCTTCCGTCAAAGGGCCTCTTGTAGAACTTCCCAAGATGCTGGCTTGTTCTAATGCTATTTCAGTTTGTAATTTTTGAATGGCGTCACTTAATCTATTAGGATCAATGGGTTTTAATAGGTAATCCAATGCATTCACTTCAAAAGCTTTTAAGGCAAATTCATCAAAAGCAGTCGTGAAAATGACCTTGGGCGCTTTTTCTAATTCTCCTAACAAATCAAAACCGGTTTTCCCTGGCATTTGAATATCTAAAAATATCAAATCGGGACGCGCTAATTCTATTTTTTCAACACCTTCATCCACCCCACTCGCTTCATCAATTATTTGAATTTCGGTATGTTGTTCTAGTAATTTTTTTAGCTCATTGCGCGCTAACCTTTCGTCGTCAATGATTATGGCTGTAATTGGCATATAATAATTTTTTAAGCTGAAATAGGTATTACTAATTTGGCTGTAACTTGATTAGGTGCGTCTTGGTATATTTCAAATTCAGCCATTCCTTTGTATAAAATATTTAGTCGTTCTCTGGTACTTTGTAAGCCAAAACCATCTTTTTCAATCTTCTCCAAAACGCCAGTATTTTGAACCAGTAAAAGATGTTTGTCATCTTCAAATTTTGAAATAATTTTTATTTGACAAACCCCAGGCTGCTTGCTTAGACCATGCTTAATCGCATTTTCAACCAATGTTTGCAACATCATTGGAGGTACTTTATTTAATAAAGTGGTGGGGGTAATTTCATAAATCACCTGCAATCTATCTTCGAAGCGAATATGCTCCAATGCTAAGTAATCCTTGACAATGGTTAACTCCTTTTCGAGTGTTGTGATTTCAACTTTATCCGCCTGAATACTACTTCTTAAAATATTACTCAGCTCTGTAATTGCTTGTCTTGCCCTGGTTGGGTTTTCATCAACTAATGCACGAATACTATTTAAGGCATTAAAAATAAAATGCGGATTAATTTGCGACTTAATTGTTTTCAATTCTAATTCCTTGATTAAGGATTCCAGTTTTATTTTATTAATCGCTTCTGAATTACTGAACTCTATAAAATGCCAAAGCATATATACCGAAATCCAAATTAAAGAAATAGGGGTGTCAAACACAAGACTGATAAAAAAGCGCTTGGTAACCCTAGCTGAATTCCATTCAGAAACAATACTTTGAATATTTAAACTGGGAAAAGTATACTGGGTCATTTTTCGTCCAGCATCATACAACTTAAAAATTTCAAAAATACTGCTAATTAAAAAGCTAAATAAAACGGCATACCCAAAAAATAACAATAAAATTTTCCACCATTGACCTGATGGCATGGGCGGTCGAAGTCCTACCTTTAAAATAACTAGTCTCAATAAATGCGTCAAACTTAGTCCCAACAAAAGATTGATAAACATTCTTGGATAAAAAACAGGGCTCAATTGCCTTTCAAGTACGTAGGAAAAAAAGATCAGGGTAAGCCCATAGCTGAGCCATCCTCCAATTTGACACATCCAATACCTAGTTTGATTGTTTTTCATCTTCTCAAATTTACTCCAATTCCAGCTGGAATTAAGGCCATTTTGGGATTAATGGTCGAATAGCTGGTTACACGGCAATGATTTTCGTCATTTTAAACTTTTGCTATATTTTTATGTTATTAACTTACTTTTACATTCCAAATTGTTTTAATGCAAATAACAGCCGGACCTCTTTTAAATACCATCAATACGCCCCAGGACTTGAAAAAAGTGAGCAGGGAACAATTGCATCAGGTATGTAATGAATTAAGACAATACATTATTGATGTTGTTAGTATTCATGGAGGCCATTTTTCGGCAAGCCTTGGTGTTGTTGAACTTAGCGTGGCTTTGCATTATGTTTACAATACACCTTATGATCAGTTGGTTTGGGATGTAGGTCATCAGGCTTATGGACATAAAATTTTAACGGGTCGTCGCGAACAATTTGTTACCAACAGAAAATATAAGGGGTTAAGTGGTTTCCCAAAAAGAAGTGAAAGCGAATATGACACTTTTGGTGTGGGTCATTCCTCCACCTCCATCTCAGCAGCGCTAGGAATGGCCATGGCTGCCAAATACAAGGGCGAAAATAGAAAATCAGTGGCTATCATTGGGGATGGCTCCATGACAGCTGGTATGGCTTTTGAAGCAATGAACCATGCAGGTATTGCAGATAGTGATGTGCTAATTATATTGAACGATAACAATATGAGTATTGACCCCAATGTTGGGGCTTTAAGAGAATACTTAACAGATATTAGTACTTCACCTACTTATAATAAAGTACGTGATGAAATTTGGAGCCTGATGGGCAAATTACCTATTGGCAAAAACTTTACACGCGAAATGGCTTCTAAAATGGAAGCGAGTGTGAAAGGAGTGGTTTCCAAAAGCAGTAATATTTTTGAAGCTTTACAACTTAGATACTTTGGTCCTATTGATGGACATAATATTGCCAATTTGGTGGATACCCTAAAGGACTTGAAGGAAATTCCTGGACCTAAACTTTTACATATTATTACGGTGAAAGGAAAGGGCTATGCCTTAGCAGAAAAAGACCAAACCAAATGGCATGCCCCAGGTTTGTTTGATAAATTAACAGGGGAAATAATTAAGAAAAAAATTGAAACCCCACAACCGCCAAAATACCAAGATGTATTTGGACATAGTATTGTTGAATTAGCAAAAGTGAATCCGCAAATAATGGGCGTAACACCTGCAATGCCAAGTGGCTCTTCTTTAAAATTCATGATGGATGAAATGCCGCACCGCGCATTTGATGTGGGCATTTGCGAACAACATGCAGTTACTTTAAGTGCTGGACTTGCAACGCAAGGCATCAAAGTTTTTTGCAAATTCAAAAATTACCTGTCGTATTTTGTTTGGATCGCGCTGGTTTAGTAGGCGAAGATGGTCCAACACATCATGGTTGTTATGATATTGCTTTTTTCAGATGTATCCCTAATATGATCATTAGTGCACCAATGAACGAACAAGAATTGCGCAATTTGATGTACACTGCACAACTTCCTGAAACTAACCTGCCTTTTGTCATTCGTTATCCAAGAGGAGAAGGCGTCATGGTAGATTGGCAAAAACCTTTTGAAAAAATAGAAATTGGTAAAGGCCGCAAACTGAAGGATGGTAAGGATATTGCAATTTTAAGTTTTGGACACCCTGGTAATTTTGTTCAAACTGCGATTCGCAATTTACGCCCAGAGGGTATTGACCCAGCGCATTATGATATACGATTTGTAAAACCTTTGGATACGGATTTATTACATGAAGTATTTCAAAACTATTCCATGATTATCACTGTGGAAGATGCAACAGTAGTGGGCGGTTTTGGTTCTTCTATTTTAGAATTCATGAACGAACATAATTACAACGCTAAAATTAAAATTTTAGGAATACCGGATACCATTGTAGAACATGGCACTTTGAAAGAATTACAAAACGAATGTCATTACGATACAAATGCAATTATGGACACTGTAAAATCCTTATTAGGAAAAACATTGCTTACAGAGGTGTAACTACAGAAAAATAAATTACAGAAAAAACTATTATAGTTGGTAAAATAAAGTGGCATTTTTAAAATACACTTTCTCTTGATCTATTACAGGTAAACAATTTTCAATAACTTCTCGATAGGCATTGATAGATTTAATAAACCCGCCCGCCAATAAAGATACAGGCCAATCACCCCCACAAAAACAACGATCCGTGCCAAAATGTTCTAGCGCATACTCAATACTAGCTTGAATATCAGTGGATGTCCAAGTTTCAAATTGACCGGTAGCCAAAGCTAATCCTGAAATTTTTGCATGTATATTTTTATGTGCTGCCGCCAACTTTATATTGGTGCGCCAGGTATCCATTTCTGATTGGTTAGTCATTGGTGGATTATTCAAATGATCCAGTACTAAATTTAAATTAGGGATTTTTTCAGCAATGGTGATTGCCGCTTTTAAGTGCGCTTCCTTCACGCCTACAATATCATAGGTAATATGATGGTGGGCTAAAATTTTCAAACTTTCAATGACTTTATCTTGCAACAACCAATGATCGTTGGCTTCGTTATGAATTAAGTGCCTGATGCCTTTTAAATAAGGCTGTGTGGCTTTCCAATTTTCAATAAGCGCCTGTGTTTTTGATGGATCTTCCAAAGGTACCCAACCCACAACGCCGTTGATCCAATCATTTTGCGCTGCAGCACTTAACATTAAGTCAGTATCCTCCAAATTATTTGCAGCTTGCACTAAAACGGCACTGGTCACATTGACTTTTGATAATTGCGGATATAATTCGTCAGGCAAATAGTTGCGGGCTAAAATAGATTCATCTCCTTGCAACCAACTATAATGAACTTTGATCAAGTCCCAAATATGTACATGGGTATCTATAATGGGTATCGACATAATTAAAATAAATTTATATCGCTGAAATTCAAGTGCACACTACTAATTTAAACTTGGATCAAAATCGCCTTCATCCAAAGTTGACTCATCAACAGCTTCATCCTTGAATGCTTCTAAATTAGGGGTTTCATAAGAATCAAAGGTATCAATATGTCCAGGCTCCAAATCTTCTTCGCGATTTTCATTCCATTCAATAATGAAATTATTACGTCCTTCCCCCACCAGTAACTTCATATATTTTTGTTGCGCTAATTCAAGAATAGATAAGAAAAAGAACAAAGCTTGAACGCGGTCTTGACAAACATCAAACACTTTTTCAAATGCAACCGTCTTCCCTTCCTGAACTGTTTTCAATAAATATTCACGACTACTCTCCATGGTATAGTTATACCTAACAACAGTATGTACCGGACGATTTTGTCGTTCCTGCAAACGGGTCATTACTTTTTCAAATGACTTCATTAATTTAAATAAAGTAACGGTTTGTAACTCGGTTCCTTCTGCAGCTTCCTCCCCTACAATAGACATTTCTTGTTTGATATTCCCGCGCTTCATCATCAACATCCTTAGGGATTCCAAATCAGCCATTTGCACTGCCGCTTCCTTATACTTTTTGTATTCTAGGATTTTATCAATCAATTCTTGTCTTGGATCAATTTCATTCCCTGATGCATCTAACTCCTTTCTTGGTAATAATAATTTTGCCTTAATACGCATTAAGGTAGATACGAACAAGATGAACTCGCTACTTAATTCGATATTCAACTTTTCCTCTTGATGGATAAAGTCCAAAAAATCATTGATAATTTTAGTGATTTGGATATTATAGATATCCATTTCGTCACGCTCAATAAAAAAAAGCAATAAGTCAAATGGCCCCTCAAATTGGTCCACTTTGATCGAATAATTAGTGTGCTGGCTCATACCTACAAAGAAAAGGAATCGTCATTAAATTAGCGTTAATTGATAGATTATTTATCCACTTTTAATCAAATTAATAGCATCTTTGCCCAAATTTTACTTCATGAACAAAAAGTTGATCAATTGGGGCATTTTTATACTACTTTCTGTTATTTGGGGAAGCTCCTTTTTATTGATGAAGATTGGAATGCAAGCCGGTACCGTGCAATTGAGTCCCTACCAAGTTGCATCATTAAGAATGGTATTTTCAGGTATTGTATTACTCCCTTTCGCTTTTAAAGCACTACAACAAATCCCTAAAAATAAATTAGGGCTTGTTATTTTATCTGGCATTATTGGCAATTTTATCCCTGCCTATTTATTTTGTATTGCCGAAACAAAAATTGATAGCGCTTTGGCTGGCATACTCAACTCACTCACCCCATTATTCACCATTATCGTAGGAATGGTTGTTTTTAAAATCAGTATTGACCCAAAGAAAATGGGTGGCATATTATTGGGATTAGTTGGATTATGTATTTCGGTGGTGGCCGGAAAAACGCTACACTTTGAAAACATTTCCTTTAGTATTTTTATTATTCTAGCTACTATCTGCTATGGCTTCAACGTGAATATGGTAGGCAAGCATATGCAAAATATTAGTGCGATCAATATTGCTTCACTTGCATTTTCATTTTCTATTATACCCGGCATGGTCATTTTATATACGACAGGTTATTTTAGTAATGATTTTAGCAATCCTGCTTTATTAAATGCAACTTTAGCAAGTGGTACCTTGGGCGTAATCAACACCTCCATTGCCTCTATATTATTTTATGTTTTAGTGAAACGTGCAGGTATTTTATTCGCATCCACAGTGACCTACGCAATCCCATTTGTTTCCTTAGCCATGGGCTTGTTATATAATGAAGCAATACATCCAATGCGCCTATTGGGCCTAGCTATTATACTTTGTGGTGTTTATATTGTAAATAAGAGAAACACGGCCAAATAACTTATACGGTCATCATTTCTTTTTCCTTGGCTTCTAAATGTTTTTCAACCAACGCAATATACTTATCAGTCAATGATTGAATGGTATCTTCCGCGCCTTTACAAATATCTTCACTCATGCCGTCCTTTTGTAATTTTTTTACTTGCTCAATATGATCTCTTCTGATATTGCGAATAGCTACTTTGCTTACTTCGCCTTCACCACTTGCTTTTTTAAATAATTCTTTTCTGCGCTCTTCTGTTAATGGTGGCATAAATAAACGAATATTGATACCATCATTTTGGGGCGTGATTCCAATATTAGCTGCCATAATTGACCTTTCAATTAAAGGCAACATGCTTTTTTCCCAAGGTTGGATACTGATCGTTCTAGAATCCAATACTTGCACATTCGCTACCTGGCTAATAGGTGTTGGTGTACCATAATAGTCAACGTTAATTCCTTCTAAAATGGAAGGTGTTGCCTTTCCAGCCCTAATCTTAGTTAATTCAATTTCTAAGTGATTAATGGCCTTTTTCATAGCCAATTCCGCTTCCCCACTAATTTTTTGTAATTCGTCCGACATATTAGAATGATTTGAGTAAACAAAGCTACGCAAATCATCGTATTGTTCATCCCCCTTTTTAAGCATTTTTTAAAAGTTTTCGCCAACATTTAGGGGATGAATTCTATCTTTGTGCCCTACTGATACAAATATTATGGCAACTACCGATTTAACTAAAATTGCATCTCAAATTAGAAGAGATATTGTAAGAATGGTTCATGCACAACAAAGCGGCCACCCAGGTGGTTCTTTAGGCTGTACCGATTTTTTAACTGCCTTGTATTTTAAGGTAATGAAACATGATAGTAGTTTTTCTATGGATGGAAAAGGAGAGGATCTTTTCTTTTTATCCAATGGTCATATTTCGCCCGTTTTTTATTCTGTACTTGCAAGATCAGGTTATTTTGATGTAAAAGAATTAGCTACTTTCAGAAAAATAAATTCTCGTTTACAAGGGCATCCAACCACCCACGAACATTTACCAGGCATTCGTATTGCGAGTGGATCTTTAGGACAAGGTATGAGTGTTGCCATTGGTGCAGCATTATCAAAAAAATATAATAACGATAATCGCACTGTTTATTGTTTACATGGCGATGGTGAATTACAAGAAGGACAAATTTGGGAATCGATCATGTTTGCAGCACATAATAAAGTGGATAATTTAATTGCTACTGTAGATGTGAATGGCCAACAAATTGATGGCCCATTAAGTAAGGTATTATCACTAGATAGTTTAGAAGATAAATTCAAAGCATTTAATTGGACCGTATTACATATGGATGGTCATAATATGGACGAAATTGTTGCCACTTTAGATAAAGCGAAAGCTTTAACTGGACAAGGCAAACCAATTTGCATATTAATGAAAACTGAAATGGGCAAGGGTGTTGATTTTATGGAAGGCAGCCATGAGTGGCATGGTATTGCGCCTAACGATGAGCAACTTGCAAAAGCATTAGGTCAATTAGAAGAAACCTTGGGCGATTATTAATTTTATTGGGGATTTTTTAGAAAAAATAAATCCCCAATAAAATTCTCTTTTTAATTCTTTTTACTTTCCACCATCACTTTATCTCATGAATGAGATATAGTATCAGTTAATAGCGATTTTTATAAAATATAAAATCGCTATTAAATCCTCTTTTTTATTTCTTTTACTTATAGCTATCCCATAATATTATAAATAATATTATGGATCAGATGAAAAGGGATTTTTTAGAAAAAATAAATCCCCAATAAAATTCTCTTTTTAATTCTTTTTACTTTCCACCATCACTATATCTTTTCTTGAAAGGAATCTGCTGCGCGTTTCGCAGGAATCCAACCTGCTAGAATTGAAATAAATAACACCAAACTTATGATGGCGATATAATCAATCAACATTGGTTTTACTGGATAGTAGTCAATGACAAATGAATTGCCTTCCAATTTAATTAAGTGGTATTTTAATTGCAACCAACAAAATAAGCTAGACAATAGTCCGCCAATAAGTGCCCCCATAAAAGCCATGATACCAGACAAGAGTAAAAATATTTTTTGAATATCCCAGGACCTCGCCCCCATTGCCTGCAAAACATGAATGTCTTTTTGCTTTTCCAACACCAACATGGTTAACGCCCCCACTAAATTAAAGCTAGCTACAATCATAATAAGTGCGAGTATAAAAAAAATGATCCACTTTTCCGTTTGCATTATTTTATATAAATCAATATTCTGCTGATACTTATTTTGTACTTGTACCTCACTACCTAAAATGTTTTTTATACTTGCAGTAATTTGCTTTTCATCATTCGGTTCAATGGACAACTCAATGCCTGAAATTTCGTTCGGTGCTAAATCAAACAAATATTGTGCAAAGCCCGCATTTGTGAAAATATATTGTTCATCAAATTCCTGCTGAATGGAAAACGCCCCCGATTGCACTACAGATAAGGTGTTTAATTGATCCAATTGCGCGATTGATTTACCACTTCGATTCACCGCATACAATTGCATCGTATCACCCAATGGGTCTTGGAATAAGCCTAACCTTTGTTCTACGCCAATGCCAATAATAATTTTAGGGCTAGTAATATTACCTAAATCAAATTCCCCTCTTTTTAAATAGTTGGATACCTTATTGATATTAATATAGGAAGGCGCCACGCCTTTCACCGTTACCACGGATTGTTGATTTCCTTTTACGAGCAAGGCCTTACTGATCACCACTTTACTTAATGACTTAACACCCTTGATTTTTTCAACAGCTTGGTATTGTGCATCTGTTATTTTTATAAACTTCGCATTATTGGGTGTAACACTGATGTCAGCATAAAAATCAGAATATAAACCCTTCACTACTTCTGTAAAACCATTGGATACACTTAGCACTGTGATTAATGCTGCCGTACCTAAAGCAATTGCAAATACACTGACCCATGCAATAATTTGTATTGCCTGGAAAGCATACTTACCCCTAAAATATCGCCAAGCAAATAAAAAATGCACTTATAAATTTTTTAAAATCTCGTCCATTTTAAAAACATAATCCAAGGTGTCATCTAAATAAAAATGTAAAACAGGAATGCGTCTTAATTGGTGCTTCATATTGTCAGCTAGGTGCTTCTTAATTTCCCAAGCTTTTGCCTCAATTTTTTTAAAACAATCATCTGTGTCATTTACCTGAAATAAGCTGAGGTATATTCTGGCCTCTAATAAATCCGGTGTCACTTTTACCGTTGAGATGGAAATCATCCCCCCTTGTAAATAATTGAGTCCCAGCTTTAAAAATATCTCGTTTAGGGCAGTTTGTATTGCCCCAGCTACCTGCTTTTGTCTTTTACCTTCTTCCATACAATCAAAATCGTTGATTCGATGTAAAATTAGTTACTTTGCTGATTATTTCGTGGAATAGTTTTAATATGAAGAAATTTGTTCGCATCATTAGTTATATTAAGGAATACAAGGCCCAAATGGCTTGGTATAGCCTCTTTATTACACTTTCAATTGTATTTAGCCTATTCTCCCTTGGGATGTTAACCCCTTTTTTAGACCTCATTTTTGGAAAGAGTTCACTAAGTAGCTTACCTGTGAACGCCATTAATGGCAGTAGTATAAAAGATGTCATTTATGGCTTTTTACAAAATAATATTGCGAAATATGGGAAATCATATGCCTTAGGTTGGATTTGCCTGTTTATTATCGTATCCATTTTCTTAAAGAATTTATTTCTTTACTTATCCTACTATTTTTTAGCGCCAATTAGAAACGAGGTCACTAGGAAATATTCAAAATTGTTATATAATAAAATATTAGCCCTTCCAATTGGCTACTTTACCGAACAACGAAAGGGAGATATTTTAAGTAGGTCTTCCAATGACATTGCGGAATTAGAAAATTCAGTCGTAGGCGCTTTAGAAGGATTAATCAAAGAGCCACTTAATATTATTGGCATTCTACTATTTTTATTTTTCATCAGTTTTAAATTGACTTTATTTGTTTTTGTTTTACTTCCCATTGCTGGTTTTGTAGTTGGGCGCATTGGTCGCAGTTTAAAAAAACAGACCAATAAAGCGCAAGTAAAATGGGGGGAGATATTAAGTCAAATGGAAGAGACCTTGACAGGATTGAGAATCATCAAAGGTTTTAATGCAGAAAAAAAAGTTAAGAAACAATTTTACGGACTGATTGATGACATCTTTGGAATTAAAAATAGAATTTCCTATCGTCGTGATTTGGCATCGCCCATATCTGAATTTTTAGGTGTGACCATTTTATCAGGCGTATTATGGTTTGGTGGCAATTTGGTTTTAAACGGTGATATTTTATCGCCAGGATCTTTCATTACTTATGTTGCCTTATTCTCCCAAATAATAAATCCTGCAAAAGCCTTATCCCAAGCAGTTTATAACGTTAATAGAGGTACCGCTACCCTAGATCGTTTGAATGAAATTTTGGAAGCCCCTGTGACCGTGAATGATATTGCAAATCCAATACAATTAAATGAATTTAAGGACAGTATTAGTTTTGAAAATGTTGGGTTCTCCTACCATGACGATTCCATTTTACATAATATTAATTTAACTGTAAAAAAAGGAAAATTAGTTGCATTGGTTGGTTCCTCTGGCGCAGGTAAAAGTACTTTAGCTGATTTGGTTCCAAGGTTTCATGACGTGAGCGAAGGGCAACTTTTAATCGATGGTATTAATATCAAAAATTATAGCTTACATAGTTTAAGAAAACAAATTAGTATTGTTACACAAGAACCCATTTTATTCAATGATACCATTGCTGCGAATATCGCATTAGGAAAACCTGAAGCAACGGAAGATGAAATTATAGCAGCAGCAAAAATTGCCAATGCATATGACTTTATCATCAAAAAAGAAGGTGGATTTAATAGTACCATTGGAGATAGAGGTAGTAAACTGAGTGGTGGTGAACGTCAACGTTTAACCATTGCACGTGCCGTTTTGAAAAACCCACCCATTTTAATTTTAGATGAAGCCACATCGGCATTAGATACCGAAAGTGAAAAGTTAGTACAGGATGCCATTAACAATATGATGCAAAACAGAACCTCCATTGTTATCGCCCACCGATTGTCCACAATCCGACACGCAGACGAAATCATTGTAATGCAGAAAGGTAAAATTGTAGAAAGAGGTAATCACGAAGCACTTTTAGCACAGAATGGTTATTACCAAAAACTAATCGATATGCAGGAGGTAAAATAAAAAACCCCCGATATTGCTACCAGGGGTCTACTATTTTATAATCACTTAGCTTATTGTTCTGAACTATTTTTTACATAGCCTAATTTAGCTTCTAAGCTTAAAGTTGCATGAGGTACAGCACGTAAACGAGCCTTATCAATCAAACGGCCAGTAACTCTGCAAATACCATAGGTTTTGTTTTCAATACGCATTAATGCTTTTTCAAGATGGTCAATGAAAGTAAGTTGACGACTTGCCATTTGACCAAGTTGTTCTCTTTCCATACTAATACTGCCATCTTCCATAGTCATATATCTCGCGTCATCATTATCACCACCTAATTCATCCTTACGTGTAATTAAACCTTGTAAATAAACGAGCTCCTTTCGAGCGGCTTCTAATTTCTTTGAAATTAAATCTCTGAATTCTGCCAACTCTGCGTCGGAATATTTTACTAATGTTTCTGTTGATCTTTCTATTTCTTTTCTCTTCTCCATTGGTACATACCCTGGTTGGTAAGGCACACTACTTTTACTATTTATTTTTGGAACTTTTACATCCTTAATAGGCTCTAATGCTTTACGTACTGGTTTTACCGGAGGCGTTGGAATTTTTGGTACCGGCTTTGCTGGTGGAACATATTTTTCAACTGGCTTAACAACAACAGCAGGCTTTGCTGGTGCCACTTTTACAGGAACTGCTTTTTTAACAGGAACAACCACTTTTTTTGCAGGTGCTGCTTTCTTTATTGGGGCTTTGATAGGGGTTGCTTTTTTAATAGGTGCTTTAACAGGTGCTGCTTTTTTTGCAGGTACTACTTTTTTAGCGGGGGCCGCTTTTTTTGCAGGTACTACTTTTTTAGCTGGAGCCGCTTTTTTCGCAGGAACTGCTTTTTTAGCTGGTGCTGCTTTTTTTGCTGGAACCGCTTTTTTAGCTGGTACTGCCTTTTTTACGGGTGCCACTTTTTTTGCAGGTAGCTGGTTTTTTTGTAGCCATAATTATCCTTTTTGTAATACTGAAATCCTTAATTTTTGGTCATTTATTTCGACATCCACCCCGTCTTCCAAAGCCGGGACCCAGTCTATTTCCAATGCCAAGATTTCGCGGCAAATATAATCGGAAAATTCATTAATAGCATCCTTCAAATCTGTGTTATCCACAATTCGGAGTAAAATCTTGTCTGTTAGCTCGAAATTGGCCTCTTTTCGGATGTTTTGAACCCTATTTACCAACTCTCTGGCATTACCTTCCTTCAATAAGGCGGGGCTTAAAGTAATATCAAGGGCCACTGTGAGCGCATTTTTAACGGCAACGCTCCAACCAGGGATATCTTCGGCGATAATTTCTACCTCGCTCAATAATAAGGGGATCATTGTTCCCTCTACGTCCAAATTAAGTGAACCGTCCTTTTCAAGCTGGCTAATTTGTATCTGACTTAATGCCGTTATGACCGCTGAAGCTTGTTTCATCTTGGTACCCAATTTGGCGCCTAATAATTTAAAGTTGGGTTTTAGCTTTTTGCTAATCACCCCCTCCGTTTCAGTTATATAATTAATTTCTTTAACATTTACCTCTGCCAAAATAAGTTCTTCCATTAAAATGATCGCATCCTTCATTTTTGGATCTAACACTGGAATTAATATTTTTTGAAGTGGTTGACGAACTTTGATGTTTACCTTTTTACGAATGGACAATACCAAGGAACAAATATCTTGCGCCATTTGCATACGCTCCTCTAAAGCAGCATCAATTTTTGTGGTATCCGCTTTAGGGAAATCGAGATGATGTATTGATGTTTGTGTATGTTTTGCAGTAACACTATTTAAATTTCTAAATATTTGATCACAGAAGAAAGGTGCTATTGGTGCCATTAAACGAATAATGGTTTCAATGCATTCATGCAAGGTTTGGTATGCTGAAATTTTATCTTCCGTATACGTTCCTTTCCAAAAACGACGACGACATAAGCGAACGTACCAATTACTCAAATGCTCATCCACAAAGGTTTCTATAGCACGACCTGCAATGGTTGGCTCAAAATCGTCCATGGCAATAGTTACCGTTTGCACCAAACTATTTAAGGATGAAATAATCCAACGATCAATTTCTGGTCTTTTATTTACAGGTATATAATTTTGTTCAAAACGAAAACCATCCACATTTGCATACAACACAAAAAATTGATAAGTATTATATAAAGTGCCGAAGAATTTTCTTTGCACTTCCTGTATGCCAGATAAATCAAACTTTAAATTATCCCAGGGTGAAGCATTGGTGACCAAATACCATCTGGTTGCATCCGCACCATAAGTTTGTAATGTTTCAAATGGATTTACCACATTGCCTAAACGCTTACTCATTTTGTTGCCATTCTTATCGAGTACCAAACCATTGCTCATTACAGCTTTGTAGGCAACACTATCAAACAACAATACACCGAGTGTATGCAATGTATAAAACCATCCGCGCGTTTGATCCACGCCTTCACATATAAAGTCAGCAGGGAATGCTTGTCCTTTGTCAATTAAATCCTTATTCTCAAATGGATAATGCCATTGCGCATATGGCATCGCGCCTGAATCAAACCAAACATCCACTAAATCGGAAACCCTTTTCATGGGTTGACCATTTGCACTCAATAATTCAATTTGATCAACAAATGGTTTATGTAAATCAACATCTAATTTGCCATCTACTATTTGTAAATTCACTTCTTTGTTATAGCCTTTTTCTTTTGCTGCAATAAAAAGTGTCGTTAACTCTTGTATCGATCCTATGCAAATTTCTTCTGTGCCATCTTCTGTTCTCCAGATGGGCAATGGGGTGCCCCAATATCTGCTTCGTGATAAATTCCAGTCCACCATGTTTTCTAACCAATTACCAAAGCGCCCTTCACCGGTGCTCTTTGGTTTCCAATTAATTGTTTTATCTCCAGCAATGCGGATAATTGTGTTCATATTTCTCCACCTTGAATGCCCTGTTTTCTTTTTTCAACTTAACAGAGATATCAACATTCACATCTTGAAATTCCTTTTCGTCCTTGTAATTTTTTACATACCTGCCACTAAATTCTCCTACACCTTCAATAAATTTTCCTTGTCTATCCACCAACGTGATAATGCCTAAGTTATTTTTTTGTCCCACTTTGTAATCATCTGCACCAAACGCTGGCGAAGTATGTACAATACCTGTTCCATCCTCTGTGGTTACAAAATCACCCAGTACTATTTTAAATGGATCACCTTCAAAAGTTGCAGGATCATTAGCTTCAAAAGGCATCAACTGATCGTAGCGTAACCCATTTAACTTTGCGCCTTTAAATTCAGTAATCACTTTCCAAGGAACAATTTTATCACCTTCTGCAAATGTTTCAATGGTTAATCCCTCTTCCTTGAAATATTTTGAAATTAATGCTTTTGCTAAAACCACATTCACTGGTAATGCTGTATAAGGATTATAAGTTGCAACTAAAACATAATCAATGTTTGGACCAACGGTCAAACCTAAATTAGATGGCAATGTCCATGGTGTGGTAGTCCATGCCATGTAATACACTTCTTGGTTTTTATCATTTGTTGCAGCTGCCTCAAACAAAAATTTACTTTCAGTACTTTGTATTGCCTTGAACATCGCAACCACCGAAGTATCTTTTACATCCTTGTAGGTACCTGGTTGATTTAATTCATGTGAACTTAATCCAGTACCTGCCGCAGGGGAATAAGGTTGTATACTTACACTTTGATACAAGTATCCTTTTTTATATAGGGTACTTAATATCCACCAAAGTGTTTCAATGTAATTATTTTCAAAAGTGATATAGGGATTATTCAAATCAACCCAATAACCCATTTTGTTCGTGATATCATCCCATTCTTTTTTATAACGCAATACTGCTTCGCGACATTTTTGATTGTACTCCTCTACTGTTATTTTTTTTCCGATATCTTCTTTCGTAATGCCTAGTTCTTTTTCAACGCCTAACTCCACAGGCAATCCATGGGTATCCCAACCACCTTTTCGCTTCACTTGAAATCCTTGCATGGTTTTATAACGACAAACCATATCTTTTAAGGTCCTTGAAATAACATGATGTATCCCTGGCATTCCATTGGCACTTGGGGGTCCCTCGTAAAATACAAAAGGGGTTTTTCCCTCTCTTAGGGTAACCGATTGCTCAAATGCTTGTTCTGCTTTCCAGGCAGCCAAAATTTCTGCCTCAATGGTAGGCAAATGGAGTCCATTAAATTCAGTGTACTTTTTATTCATAAAACGCTTATCCTAGCTCATTTATAGGGCACGAAGGTACGAATAAGCTTGTAAAAGGCCGGACCTTTTTTCATATAAATAAGGTGTGTGCCCCCTATGAAATAGGGTTAGATGGGCTTTCAGAAGTAGTAGCTACCGGATCTTTGAAAAATTTGCCTTGAAAAACAAACAAAGAAATAACCCCGGTACTTATTGCCGCATCTGCTACATTAAAAACGGGTCTAAAAAACTCAAACTCCTCACCGCCCCAAATAGGGAACCAAGCGGGGAAATGCGCATTTTGTATCATTGGGAAATAAAACATATCCACTACTTTTCCTTGTAATAAAGGAGCATATCCTCCACCCAAAGGAAACATCTGAGCTACCATGGTTGTATAAGGAACACTTGCCTCAAATAATACACCGTAAAAAATGCTGTCAATTAAATTTCCCAACGCGCCTGCAAAAATGAGTGCTGCACAAAATAAAAAACCATTGTGGTATTTTTTTTCAACAAACCCTTTTATTAAAAATACACCCCATATGACTGCTACTAATCTAAAAAGGGTTAAGGTGATTTTTCCAATATTGCCGCCCCACTTTAAACCCCAAGCCATGCCTTCATTCTCTACAAAGTGAAGCCTAGCCCATGTTCCAATAATTGCATGCTCCTCGCCAATAAAATAATTTAATTTAATATAAAACTTTAACGCTTGATCAATAAAAATAATCAAAGCAACTAATGCAACTATTTTTTTTCCGTTCATATCAATTTCAAATTATAATGATGTGCAAAGATAATACTTTGATAAGTTAGTCGGCAATATAGATTCTTTTTACTCTTTGTCCTATGGACGTTAATATTTCGTAGGGGATAGTTCCTGCCCATTTTGCAACTTGTGTCAGTGATAAATTTTTCCCAAATACTTGTACCGAATCTCCTTCATTAACGGATGGAATATCTGTGATATCAATCATGGTCATATCCATACATACATCTCCGACAATGGGCGCCAATAAGCCATTCACCCACATGGCCCCCTTACCTAATCCCAATTGCCTACTATAACCATCTGCATAACCTAGTCGTACGGTAGCAATAATACTATCCCGCAATAATACCCCTGCGCGATTATATCCTACAGTATCCCCTTTTTTCAAATGTCGAATTTGTGAAATGGTCGTAGTTAACTGGATTACGGGTTCAAGCGCAACAGGACCTTGACTTGTGCCATACAACCCAATTCCTAAACGAACCATATCTAAATGAAAAACTGGATTCAATAAAATGGCATCTGAATTTGCAATATGTTTTATTGTAGCATATCCCAAAGCAGTTTCAATTTGTGCTGCAGCATTATTAAATAAATCAAGTTGCTGATGTGTGAAATTTTCAAAGGTTTTATTACCGCTTGCACTTAAATGGCTGAAAATAGATTGCACTTTTAAACGCGAATTAGATTTTAATGCGCCGCATAAATTTTCAATGGTGTCCATATCAAAGCCCAATCGATTCATTCCCGTATTTAATTTTATATGAACAGGAAAATTTGAAATCGCTTGATTTATTATATACTGATCAAATTGTTGGTATTGCGAAAAAGAAAATATTTCAGGTTCTAAATGATACTTGACCAAAGTATCGAAAGTAGTTTCATCTACATTCATCACCATAATGGGCACATGAATGCCCGCTTGCCTTAGTGCAACACCTTCATCTGCATATGCCACCGACAAATAGTCTACATGATGAAATTGTAATATGCGCGCTACTTCAACACTGCCCGACCCATAGCCAAAAGCCTTCACCATGGCCATCATTTTAACTTTGGGTCCAACGACCATTTTAATTTTTTTATAATTACTCACCAGTGTAGTTAAATTAATTTCCGCCATGGTTTTATGTACCTGCAGCTGCAACAATTCATTTATTTTTTCTAATGCAAAAACGCGGGCACCTTTAATCAAAATGAATTCCTCTTTAAAGGAATATATATCCATTTGATGAATGAACTGGTGGGTGGTATCAAAACTAATCACATGCACACCCTTATTTTGCAAAATTTTATTTTGTTGCAGCGCTTTTGCTAATTCAGCGCCAATGGTTATGAGTTTTTTTATTGGAAAAGCAGACAATTGCCGAAGTAAATCATCATATTGAACTGGATCCTGATTAAGCTGCGCAATGTCAGATAATATTAATGTGATAGGCAATGCCCCAGCTTGTTGTGTAGCATAGGTTAATGCCAATTGTAATGAATGTATATCATTACTGTAGCTATCATTTAAAATATAACATTGTTGTATGCCTTTTTTTATTTGCATCCGCATATCCAGATGCTTTAATTGAATGATCCCTTCCTGTATCTCAGATATAGGCACTTTCAGATACAATAATGTGAGCAAGCAGGTAATCGTATTATTGACGGAAATCAAATCAGTAAAAGGAACCACTAATTGCAAATCGGTTCCAAGGTAATTGGCCTGCAAATGTGTTTGCCCCTGTATAATTTTTTCGCTTTGTATTTTTAAAGCGGCTTCACCAGTTCTTGTCCAAGTAATGATAGATGGAACGTTTATATTTTGCGCAACATCATTATCACGCAATGCCACATCCGCTAATGGCGCAATGATGACTTGTGCTTTTTGAAATAACTTGCATTTTTCATTTCTCTTTTCCATTTCATTTTCGAAACCTTCTTCATGTGCTGTTCCTATACTGGTTAAAATACCAATGGTGGGCTGTATTATATTTACCAATGTATCCATCTCTCCTTTCTGGGAAATTCCTGCTTCAAAAATGGCCAATTGGTGCTTCTCATCCATTTCCCAAACACTTAAGGGTACACCAATTTGTGAATTGTAACTACGTGGACTGCGTATAATATGATATCGATTTGCTAGTAATTGATTTAACCATTCCTTGACAATTGTTTTGCCGTTGCTCCCTGTTATTCCTATCACCGGATAGGTAAATTGGGCACGGTGATGCGAAGCAACCATTTGCAAAGCGCCAAGTACATCATCTACTTTTAAAAAATTGACATCGGGAAACGCACTAGTGTCAAAATTTGCTTTTACGACAAAATTAAATACACCGCGCTGCATTAATTCTTCAACATATAAATGACCATCATTTTGCCCGGTAGTAATAGCGAAAAATAAACTGGTGTCTGGATATATTAATCGTCGACTGTCCGTAAGCAAATGAGCAATATGCGCTGGTGTTTTAATAACAGAATTTGTATTTAGCCAGCTTGCAATATGTTCAATAGTATATGACAACTAAATGATTTGATTAAATTGAATTATCCTTTAAATCCTTAGGTAGATTTTTTTGCTTATTTGAAAAGATAGAATACAATATAGAGCCAGTGATTGAAAATAATATCACTAATAATGACAATAAAACTTGTGAATTTTTTTCCATGACCATATTGATATAATGCTCCCCTAACATTTTAACGCCTATAAAAATTAAAACAATAGCAATTCCTTTTTGCAAATGCTCAAATTCATTAACAGCGCCGCGTAACAAAAAGAATAAGGAGCGCAATCCTAAAATGGCAAAAATATTGGAAGTATAGATAACCAGACTGTTCATTGAAATTCCCATGACTGCTGGAATGGAGTCAAGCGCAAATACAATATCAATGGCCGCTAGTAAAATAACCACCACAAATAAAGTGGTATACACAGGCTTGCCATTTTGGCGAATCATAAACTTCCCATCTCCATCTGAAGTTGTTAGCGGTAAAAAGCTTTTCAAAAATTTATAAATTTTT
>RFZW01000090.1 GCA_009920495.1 Chitinophagia bacterium | reverse complement strand
TACCCAATTTTTACAGGAATTAATTGAACAAGGGAAAATTAAATTTACGGATAGCAATGAATGGAAAGGAAAATCAATCACCTACCATGATAGCTGTTATTTAGGCAGGGCGAATGAAATTTATGAAGCCCCGAGAAAAGTATTGGAAAGTTTGGACATGGAATTAAAGGAAATGAAAAGATGTAAATCAAAGGGTTTATGTTGTGGTGCTGGTGGTGCACAAATGTTCAAAGAAGAAGAAAAAGGAGACAAAAGAATTAATACAGAGCGTGCGGAAGAAGCAAGAGCAACAGCCACTGATTTTGTAGCAAGTGCCTGCCCTTTTTGCAATACCATGCTATCCGATGGATTAAAAGTAGCTGAAAATCAAAATGACCCTGCTGTTTTAGACATCGCAGAAATAATTGCACAAGCAATCAAATAATACAATGACTATGAAAGTACACTTACCTAATATTTTCCCAGCAAATTTTCATCCGCAATCTAAAGTATGGATTTACCAATCCAACCGATTATTTAGCATGAGTGAAATTTTCGAAATTGAAACCATACTGGAGGACTTTACAGATATTTGGAAAAGTCATGGCGCAAAGGTGAAAGGATTTGCCACTATTTTATATGGGCAGTTTATTGTAATAATGGCGGATGAGTCACATACCACTGTGGGTGGATGTAGCACCGATAGTTCAGTGCATATTATTAAAGAAATTGAAAAAAGATTTCAATTACAAATGTTTAATAGAGAACTACTCGCATTTTGGGTGAAGGATAAAGTACAAACTATCCCACTGGCACAAGTAGGCTATGCTATTGAAAATGGTTTATTGACCAATGATAGCTTGTATTTTAATAATTTAGTTAATAACAAAGCAGAGATGGAAGCCCATTGGTTGCAACCATTAGCAGAAAGCTGGTTAGCAAAAAAATATATAAAGTAATTCAAATGAGCGTATTAAAAGTATATGCAATCCCTAATTGTAACACAGTCAAAAAAGCATTAGACTGGTTGAAAGCAAAAAAAATTGCCTACGAATTTCATGATTACAAAAAACTCGGTATTACCAGTGCATTACTCACCGATTGGTGCAAACAATTGGGCTGGGAAGCGCTTGTCAATAAAAAAGGGGCTACTTGGCGACAACTTCCCCCCGAAGAACAGGCTAAAATTACCACACAAAAAGCGGCCATTGGTTTAATGATCGAAAAAACATCTATTATTAAACGCCCACTAATAACTTTGAATGACAAAGTCATTTTACTAGGCTTTGAAGAAGCAGAATACAAAAAAGCCTTGAAGTGATTCAAGGCTTTTAATTATATAAAAGTTTTTTGAAACTAAAGCTATTAATCTTTATTCAGATCATCATTGTTTACATTTCTAAGCTTATAGGATTGATAAAAACCAAAAATCGCTAATAATTCCAACCCTGCTCCTGCGCCAAAAAGAAAATCACTCAGCAAGCTGTACTTATTTATAATAACAAGTAAAACGGCTATAATAATAATTGCAGCGCCTAAAAACATTTTCTTTATTGGACTTAAACTATTTGTTGAAAAAAACATAATTAATTAATTTACTATTTTAAAGTCTTGCTTAAAAACGCACCTAAATCAGCGCCCCTTAAATCTCTTGCGATAATTTTTCCTGCAGGATCTAAAATAAAACTAGCTGGAATACTTTCAATACCAAATTGAACTGCTACTTCATTTTTCCAATATTTCAAATCACTTACATGGGTCCAAGTCAACCCGTCTTTTTTGATAGCCTCCAACCACTTGTCTTTAGTATTATCTAAGAATCATTATAAGCTTTCACCACATTTGGATTTTCAGCGCGACATGGTCCACACCAACTTGCCCAGAAATCAACCAACACATATTTCCCTTTAAATGAAGCCAAACTAACCGGTTTGCCATTCACATCATTTTGTATGAAATTAGGCATGGCAGATCCAATCTTTCCAAAACTACTTGATGTTAAGGTTTTACTAATGACATCAGCAAAAGGACCCGTTTTAGCATCTCCTTGTAGCATATCGTAGTAGGTAGCCAATTGCTCTTTAACTGATGGAAATATATTCGCATATTGAAATAAGAAGAAAGTGGTCACAGGGGATGACTTATTGATTCTACTCATATTTTCATAAGTAAAAATTAAATCCTTGGACTGACTTTCTGCAATTTGCGACAAGGAGTCCTTACTTTTTTCATTTTTCTCCCCTTGCACTGCAGCTAAATTTTTGAAATAAGCTTCCATCTTCGGATTCATCACCGCCATGTAGGATTGATATACGGCATGACTTGGTGAGCCTTGGTATTGAATATTATTTGGCGTTTGAATATCTCCAGCGATACTTACTTTTTCGTTATTAATAAATAAAGGGAGCTTTGCTTGCAAGCCACTAAATCCAACAATAAAAATACTCGTAAAATTAGTACTTGCTTTTAATACAAATTTTCCGCCTATCGCCTTGACTGAAGCTACTTCTTTATTACCCATCCCATCTAATAAAGTCACCACTGTACTGTCTGGTAAATTTTTTAATTCTCCATTAATAACAATTCCTTGTGCACTTAAATTTGTAAAAATACACATTACTAAAAACCCAGTTATCCATTTTTTCATAATTCTTATTTAAAAAATTGAAATGTAAATATAAGTAATTTACCCTTGATGTCTTTGTTTTAAAACTTTTGCGATATCGCTAAGTTGATACCCCTTTGCTTGTAATAAAATCATATAATGGAATAATAAATCAGCCGATTCATCTAAAAATAATTTAGCATCATCGTCTTTGGCCTCAATGACTAATTCAACAGCTTCTTCTCCTACTTTTTGCGCAATTTTGTTAATCCCCTTCGAAAATAAACTAGCTACATAGGAACTCGATGGGTCTGCATTTTTACGTGATCCAATAATTTCCTCCAATTGATGTAAAAATGAAAAATCATTCCCTGCATCCTCCCCCCAACAAGTCGCTGTCCCAGTATGACAAACCGGACCTAATGGAACCGCTTGAATGAGTAAAGTATCTTGATCACAATCAAGAGACATACTTATATATTGAAGAAAATTGCCACTCTCCTCTCCTTTGGTCCATAACCTATTCTTTGAACGACTAAAAAATGTAACATTCTTTAGTGAAATAGTTGCATCCACTGCCGCTTGATTCATAAATCCCAACATCAACACATTTTTCGTGTTGGCATCCTGAATGATGGCAGGTACCAAGCCATCTGCATATTTTGTAAAATTGATATTCATAATTAAAATTAATTAAAGTTTTGATTTGAGGTAAACTTATAACCGAATAGAGATGCCTTTATTATTTAGATATTGTTTTAAATCAGGTATTGCTAATTCCTTGTAATGAAATATACTCGCTGCCAATGCCGCATCCGCTTTCCCAGTAGTAAAAACATCGTAAAAATGAGCCGACTCCCCGCCACCGCCAGAAGCGATAATAGGCACAGGCAATGTTGATGATAGTGTTGCGGTAATATCTAATGCAAAACCTTGTTTGGTACCATCATGATTCATAGAAGTCAATAATATTTCACCGGCCCCTAAATCCACCGCTTTTTTTGCCCATTCCGTAGTTAAGGTATCCGTTTTTTGACGACCTCCATTTAAATACACATACCATTTACCATCTGCTTCACATTTGGTATCAATCGCCAAAACCACACATTGACTTCCAAAGTTTTTTGCAAAGCTTTTAATAATAGTAGGATCCATATAAGCTGCTGTGTTGATAGAAATTTTATCTGCCCCATTTTGCAATAATACGCTCACATCTTCCTCGGTTTTTATCCCCCCGCCCACGGTAAAAGGGATATTAATTTTATGTGCAATTTTATTGACTAATTCACTTAAGGTTTTTCTTTTTTCTACCGTTGCAGTAATATCCAAAAAAACCAATTCATCCGCACCTTGTAATGCATATAGTGCAGCTAATTCAATCGGATCTCCTGCATCCCGCAATTCGGCAAAGTTAACCCCTTTGACAGTGCGGCCATCTTTGATATCTAAACAGGGTATGATTCGTTTGGTTAACATGTAAATATTTTTATTTGCGCCAATTAGTTAAAATTAGCCAAATCACTAATTGTTATTTTATTTTCATAAATCGCCTTCCCTACTATTGCAGCACTGCAACCAATTTCTTCCAATTCAATTAAATCATCTAAGGAACTGACTCCGCCACTTGCAATTAAATTTAATGTAGGGAATTGATTGATTATTTTTTCATACAATGCAATAGAAGGTCCTTGCAGTTTCCCGTCCTTTTGAATATCAGTACAAAACATTTGACTAACCCCTTTGTCCATATACATTTTCATAAAATCAAATACAGTAATATTGGTTTTTTCTAGCCAGCCGCTAATCGCGATTTTTTCTTCAAAAACATCAGCGCCTAACATAAACACTTCTGCACCAAACCTCGAAATCCATTCCTGAAATAATGCTGGATTTTTTACAGCCAAACTACCTATGGTCGCATAAGTAGCGCCCGATTCTAACACCATTTTTAAAGTTGTTTCTTTTTTAATTCCGCCGCCAAAGTCAATTTTCAATGATGTTTGCGTAGCAATTTTTTCTAATACTTTCCAATTAATTACCTCCCCCGCTTTTGCGCCATCTAAATCAACCAAATGCAAGCGCATCAAACCAATGCCCTCAAAAGCCTTTGCCACTTCCAAAGGATTTTCGTTGTATATTTTTTTTTGCGCATAATCGCCTTCCGTTAAACGGACACACTTCCCTTCAATAATGTCAATAGCTGGTATAATTTGCATGTAAGCGATTTGTTTAAAGTGCGATAAAGTTTTTAATAATTTGTTCTCCTACCAAGGCCGACTTTTCTGGGTGAAACTGTACACCATAAAAATTATTTTTTTGTAAGGCAGCACTATATGTTTGAATGTAATCAGTTTTGGCAATAGTATGCTTACCAAGTGTTGCATAATATCCATGTACAAAATAGGCGAAACTATTTTCAGGAACCGAAGTAAATAAATCAGATCTTAAATCACCAATAGTATTCCACCCCATTTGTGGTATTTTAAGCGTTGGCAAAGAAGTTGTAAACTTTTGAACCTGTTCATCAAAAATTCCCAAACAAGGTGTGTTATTTTCTTCAGAATGCCTGCACATCAATTGCATGCCAAGACAAATACCTAATACGGGTTGTTTTAATTCGGAAATTAATACATCCAAATTGCGCTCCTTTAAATATTGCATCGCTGTACTCGCCTCTCCGACTCCAGGGAAAATAACCTTATCTGCAGATTGTATCAATGTAGGATCATCTGTCACCACTGCTGTCATGCCAATCCTTTCCAATGCGTATAAAACGGATTGAATATTACCTGCATTATATTGTATGATTACTGTATTCATGTTACTTTAATTACCCAAAACCGCATTTAAAAACTCTTTTGTTATTAAGCCAACATCTTCTCCTTTCGACAAAGCATTAATATAAGCTGAACCAATAATCGCACCATGTGTAAATTCATTTACTGCGTCAAAGCTTTGCTTATCCTTGATGCCAAATCCAACTAAAATTGGATTCTTTAGATTCATTTTTTGCAGCCTTTCTAAGTATAGGGCTACTTGCGAAAAATCCTTGTCCTTCCCAGTAGTTGCGGATGAACTTACTGCATATAAAAACCCTGAACTTAAACTATCTAATTTTCTTAATCTTTCTTCCGGCGTTTCCGGGGTGACTAGGAAAATAAAATCAAGCCCATTGTCTTTTATAGTCTTCCCATAGATGTTTTCAAACTCATACAACGGCAAATCAGGTAAAATTAAACCGTCCACGCCTACTTCCTTAGCACGCACACAAAAAGCATCAAAACCAAATTGTAATATTGGATTCATATACCCCATGAGTACTACAGGTATATGAATTGTTTTGCGCATTTCACTTAATTGCTCAAACAATACTTGCAGGGTCATGCCATTAGACAATGCATGAAGACTACTTGCTTGAATCACTTCTCCGTCGGCCAATGGATCACTATAAGGCATCCCCAGCTCAATGATATTTGCACCATTTTCTTGCAAGCTTTCCATAATCTGTAATGTACTATTCAAATGAGGATACCCTGCTGTACAATATACATTCAATACGCGCTTTGATTGCGCTTTAAATAAATTTTCTAATCTTGACATACTTTATATTTTCATTAAGATTTTATTGGCTAGAATTTTGTCCTAAAAAATCTCATTTTTATTTTATTAAATTTCTCATTTATTAAAAGTGCAATTACAAATGCTCCATATAGGTTGCCAAATCCTTATCACCTCTTCCACTTAAACAAACCACCACCACATCAGTTGGTTTTAAACCTAATTTAGGCAACACTGAAAAGGCATGCGCTGTCTCCAATGCAGGTATGATGCCTTCAATTTGTGATATATGAAAAGCAGAAGCCAATGCCTCTTCATCTGTGGCACTTAAAAAAGTACCTCTCTTGCTTTCATATAAAAATGCATGCAATGGGCCAATACCTGGGTAATCCAATCCTGCTGAAATACTATGGGGCTCTACCACCTGACCATCAATGGTTTGCATCACAATACTTTTGCTTCCATGCAAAATACCATGCGTTCCTAATTGGGTGGTCGCAGCACTTAATCCTGAATGAACCCCATGCCCAGCTGCTTCAACAGCGACCAATGCAACCTTAGGTTCATTTAAAAAATGATAAAATGCACCAGCAGCATTACTTCCACCCCCGACACAGGCTACCACATGCGTAGGTAGTTCATTCCCTAATTTTTCCTTTAACTGTAAGCGCATTTCCTTACTAATCACACTTTGAAAACGAGCCACCATATCCGGATAAGGATGTGGCCCTACTACGCTACCAATAATATAATGTGTTTCATTAGGCTCATTAATCCAAGCACGTATTGCTTCATTGGTCGCATCCTTCAATGTTTTACTTCCGCTTGTGGCGGGCACCACTGTTGCACCTAACATTTTCATTCTTGCTACATTGGGCGCTTGTCTTTCAATATCTTTCTCTCCCATATATACTACACATTCCATACCCTTCAATGCACAAACTGTTGCAGTGGCTACACCATGTTGGCCAGCACCTGTTTCAGCAATAATTTTTGT
>RFZW01000089.1 GCA_009920495.1 Chitinophagia bacterium | reverse complement strand
GCAGGACAATTGGATGAAGCCGATTTCATGGGCATCGTAAAACATGCATGTCCGGGCGCTGGCGCTTGTGGTGGTATGTATACTGCAAACACAATGGCATCAGCTATCGAAGCACTAGGAATGAGTTTACCATATTCATCTTCTAATCCAGCATTGAGTGATGAAAAGAAGCAAGAGTGTAAGGATGCGGGTGCAGCCATACGATTATTATTAGAACGTGATATTAAGCCTCGAGATATCATGACACGCAAAGCATTTGAAAATGCAGTAGCGGTTATTATGGTATTGGGTGGAAGCACCAATGCAGTATTGCATATGATTGCAATGGCAAAAAGTGTGGGCGTAAGTTTTACACAGGATGATTTTCAAATCATCAGTGATAAAATTCCAGTGTTGGCCGATTTTAAACCTTCTGGAAAATATTTAATGCAGGATTTACATCAGTATGGTGGTGTACCAGCAGTAATGAAATATATGTTGGCGCAAGGATGGTTACATGGCGATTGCTTGACTGTGACTGGAAAAACCATTGCAGAAAATTTAGCAGGCGTGCCTGATTTAGATTTTGACCAACAAAAAACAACAGGCCACTTACAAATCATGTATGGCAATTTAGCAACGGGCGGAAGTGTTGCAAAAATTTCAGGAAAGGAAGGTGATATGTTTGAAGGTCCTGCACGTGTATTTGATGGAGAGCATGCATTAATTGAAGGCATTAATTCAAAAAAAATTCAACCAGGGGATGTTGTCGTAATAAAAAATGTTGGACCGATTGGTGCACCGGGTATGCCGGAGATGTTAAAACCAACCTCTGCCATTATTGGTGCAGGATTAGGAAAGTCAGTGGCATTAATTACGGACGGACGTTTTAGTGGCGGTACCCACGGATTTGTGATTGGACATATTACACCGGAGGCATATAAAGGCGGATTGATTGGCGTGGTAGAAGATGGAGACATTATTGAATTAAATGTTCCAAAAAGAACGATGACTTTAAAAGTGGATGAAGCAACGATTGCAAAAAGAAGAGCAGCACAACCAGCCCCAGTTTTAAAAGTGACGAATGGGGTGCTTTGGAAATATGCAAAGTTGGTGAAGGATGCAAGTGAAGGATGTGTAACGGATGAAAATTAAAAAAATGATTTTATGGAAACGATAATTGCAAAAACAACAGAACAAAAAGAGGAAGCGAAAATAGCGCCAACTACCTTGACTGGTTCGCAAGCGGTACTAGAAGCATGTATTGCGGAAGGTGCTGATACCATATTCGGTTATCCGGGTGGTGCTATCATGCCGATCTATGATGCGTTGTATGATTATAATGACAAACTAAAACATATTTTAGTAAGGCATGAGCAAGGCGGCATACATGCTGGACAAGGTTATGCGCGTACCTCTGGAAAAGTGGGTGTGGTTTTTGCAACGAGTGGTCCAGGGGCAACCAATTTAGTAACAGGTTTAGCAGATGCAATGATTGATAGTACACCACTCGTTTGTATTACTGGACAAGTGTTTGCACATTTATTAGGAACAGACGCATTTCAGGAAACAGATATTATTAATATCACCATGCCGGTAACGAAATGGAATTATCAAATTACCGATGCCACTGAAATCCCAGGCATATTGGCCAAAGCATTTTATTTGGCAAGAAGCGGACGACCTGGTCCTGTACTTATTGACATTACAAAAAATGCACAAATTCAATCTTTCAATTATGAAGGATACACACCTTGTAATCATATCCGCAGTTATCGCCCAAAGCCGGTGATTCGCAAAAATTTTATTGATGAGGCCGTGGCATTAATAAATAATGCAAAAAAACCATTGGTCATTTTTGGACAAGGGGTGATATTAGGAAAAGCAGAAAATGAATTTAAAAAGTTTATTGAAAAATCGGGCATGCCAGCTGCATGGACTATTTTAGGATTAAGTGCATTGCCTACAGATCATCCACAAAATGTGGGAATGTTGGGTATGCATGGAAATTACGGCCCCAATGTTTTAACGAATGAGTGTGATGTATTAATTGCAGTGGGTATGCGTTTTGATGATCGCGTTACAGGCCGATTGGATAAATATGCAAAGCAAGCAAAAGTGATTCACTTGGATATTGATCCATCTGAAATTGATAAAAATGTAAAAGCAGATGTGGGCGTATGGGGAGATTGTAAGGAAACATTACCCTTACTTACTTTAGGCATTGAACAAAAGGATCGATCTGAATGGTTAAAAGTATTTGCGTCTTATACGCAACAGGAATATGACCAATGTATCAAAGAGGAAATATATCCAGCAACAGAGGAGATGACGATGGGTGAAGTTATCCGAATCGTGAATGAAACTACCCTAGGAAACGCAGTCATGGTAACGGATGTAGGGCAGCACCAAATGGTGACATGTCGTTATGCAAAGTTTAATGAATCCAGGAGTAATGTAACATCAGGTGGATTAGGTACTATGGGATTTGGCTTGCCTGCAGCTATTGGTGCAAAGTTTGGCGCACAAGATAGAACCGTGATTGCCGTGATTGGAGATGGTGGTATTCAAATGACGATTCAGGAATTAGGTACTATTATGCAAACAGGGGTAGATGTGAAAATAATGATATTGAATAATCAGTTTTTAGGAATGGTGCGTCAATGGCAACAGTTGTTCAATGATAAGCGCTATTCATTTGTAGATATTCAAAGTCCTGATTATGTGATGGTGGCAAAAGCTTATGGTATTGAAGGTGCAAAAATTTCACACCGACATGAATTGGAGGCGGGAATAAAAACCATGTTGGCGCATCCGGGATCCTATTTATTAGAGGTAATGGTAGGAAAGGAAAATAATGTATTCCCAATGGTACCACAGGGTTGTAGCGTTTCAGAAATCCGATTAAAATAAAAAAAAGAAACTATGGATACAAATACGGAAAAACAGGAATACACTATAACGGTGTACACTGAAAATCAGGTAGGATTGTTGAATCGTATTGCCATTATTTTTTCACGTCGAAAAATTAATGTTGAAAGTTTAAATACTTCCCCTTCTGAAATTGATGGCATTCACCGATTCACCATCGTGATACATGAATCGAGATCAGTGGTGATTAAATTGGTTCGCCAAATTGAAAAACAAGTGGAAGTGCTAAAAGCTTATTTTAATACCAATGATGAAATAGTATGGCAGGAGTTGGCACTATATAAAGTATTGTCCGAGGAAATTACAGAGCGCGCAAAGGTGGAAAGGTTATTGAGAGAATTTGGCGCGCGCGCGATAGCGATTCGTAAGGACTTTATTGTATTTGAAACTACGGGCCATCGCGAGGAAACGAATAAATTAATGAAAGCCTTGGAACCCTTTGGCTTAGTGGAGTTTGTTAGAAGCGCGCGCGTAGCCATCATTAAAGAGAGCAGCGGGTTTCATGAAAAGTTAAAAGATTTTGAAAACAGAGAACCTAGTGAGGAAGTGATTGAAAACGAATACTTGGGGAAAAGAGAAGCGGTATTTACGATGTAAAAAATAGGGTCATTAAAAATCAAAGAAAATAAATAAGCAACACAAGTAATAATAACAAATAAATAAAAATTTTAAATCTTAATTAAACTAAAAGTAAAATGGCAAAATTAAATTTCGGAGGTACCGAGGAAAATGTAGTCACCCGTGACGAATTCCCATTAGCAAAAGCACAGGAAGTTTTAAAAAATGAAACTATCGCCGTAATTGGATATGGTGTGCAAGGTCCTGGACAAGCATTGAACCAAAAAGAAAATGGCGTAAATGTAATTATCGGACAAAGAAAAAATTCAAAAAGTTGGGATAAGGCAGTAGCAGATGGTTTTGTACCAGGCACTACTTTATTTGAAATAGAAGAGGCTTTAGAAAAAGGAACTATTATTTGTTATTTATTAAGTGACGCTGCGCAAATCGCAATGTGGCCAACAGTAAAAAAACATTTAACCCCAGGTAAAGCCTTGTATTTTTCTCATGGTTTTGGTATCACTTTTAATGAGCAAACAGGCATTGTACCTCCAGCGGATGTGGATGTATTTTTAGTTGCCCCTAAAGGATCAGGTACTTCATTGAGAAGAATGTTTTTACAAGGACGTGGTTTAAATAGTAGTTATGCTATCTTCCAAGATGCAACCGGAAAGGCTTGGGACAGAGTAATCGCCTTGGGTATCGCTATTGGATCTGGTTATTTATTTGAAACAGACTTCAAAAAAGAAGTTTTTTCTGATTTAACTGGGGAGCGCGGTACATTAATGGGCAGGAATTAACACAATCATTAATGCCATTGGTTGCTGAAAATGGAATGGATTGGATGTATGCTAACTGTTCAACTACTGCACAAAGAGGTGCATTGGATTGGTGGAAAAAATTCCGTGATGCTACATTACCTGTTTTTAGTGACTTATATAAAAGTGTTGCCACTGGCGTTGAGTCGGCACGTTCCATTGATTTAAACAGTAAGCCTGATTACCGCGAAAAATTAGAAGTGGAATTAGCTGAATTACACAATAGTGAAATGTGGCAAGCGGGACGAACTGTAAGAAGTTTAAGACCAGAAAATCAACCGGGTAAATAAGGTTGGTTAAAAGATAGATGATAATAAATTGGGTAGCACAATCATAAAAAGCGCTACTCAATTTATTTGAATCCAATAATTCATCGAAGGATGAATCATATTAAAGGGAATATATGAGTGAAGCAAAGAATGTAAATAAACCTGTACTGGATATTGCCGGAGCAGCAGAACGATTAAAGTCGGTCGTAACCCATACGCCACTTCAGTTTAATGCCAACTTATCGCGCAAATATCAGTGCAATGTATATTTAAAGAGAGAGGATTTACAAATTGTACGCTCTTATAAATTAAGAGGTGCGTATAATATGATGCATCAACTATCACCTGAGCTATTGGCAAAGGGTGTGGTGTGTGCGAGTGCGGGTAACCATGCGCAAGGCTTTGCATATAGTTGTAAAAAACTTGGTGTTAAGGGTGTGGTATTTATGCCCATCCCTTCCCCACAACAAAAAGTAAATCAAACAAAAATGTTTGGTGATGAGTTTGTGGAAGTGGTTTTAGTGGGAGATACATTTGATGATACCGCCATTGCAGCAAAAGCGTATACGATTGAACATGGTATGACATTCATTCCTCCATTTGATCATCCAGCGATTATCTCAGGACAAGCAACGGTAGGCGTTGAAATTTTAGATGATATAAAAACATTAACCCCGGATCCCATTGATTTCATTTTTTTACCCGTGGGTGGCGGTGGATTAAGTGCAGGCGTCGGCACTTATTTTAAACAAAAATCACCTCATACAAAAGTGATTGGCTTGGAACCCGAAGGGGCACCCAGTATGTTTTGGGCATTAAAATCAGGC
This sequence comes from Chitinophagia bacterium, assembly GCA_009920495.1. GTDB lineage: Bacteria > Bacteroidota > Bacteroidia > Chitinophagales > Chitinophagaceae > Sediminibacterium. The sequence goes on along the minus strand of RFZW01000089.1, from coordinate 1,800 downwards.
GAGCCTGTTGAATTAGAGAACATTGACAAATTTGTGGATGGTGCATCCGTGAAAAGAGTCGGAGATATTACTTTTTCATTTTGTAAAGATGCATTGGATGATATGCATTTGGTACCAGAAGGAAAAATTTGTACCACTATTTTGCAAATGTATAATGAGGAAGCGATGGTCGTTGAGCCAGCGGGCGCCATGTCCATAGCGGCTTTGGATGATTACGCGGAGCAAATAAAAGGTAAAACTATTGTATGTATTGTAAGCGGTGGTAATAACGATATTGCACGCATGCAAGAAATTAAAGAAAGGTCTTTATTATATGAAGGCTTAAAATATTATTTCTTAATTCGATTTGCACAACGTCCAGGATCTTTAAAGGAATTTGTAAATAAAGTATTAGGACCTTATGATGATATCACGAGGTTTGAATATGTACAAAAGCACAACAAGGAAGCGGGGCCAGCACTGGTGGGTTTGGAATTAAGATCTAAAAAAGATCATGAATCACTCATAAATAATATGAAAAAGTATCAGATCAATTACAACGAAATAAACAAAGACGATAATATTTATGGCTACTTAATATAGGTAACATAAAATGTGGTCATTAAAAAATAGGGATATGCAGGTTTTAAAATTTGGCGGGAGTTCGGTAGGAACTGAAAGTGCAATAGGAAATGTAGTAAACATTGTAACACAAAGTTTACAAAACAAGCCATGTATTGTTGTGGTATCCGCTATGCAAGGTGTTACGGATCAATTATTAATGTTAGCACAAACGGCAGCGCAAGGAAATGAGGCCTATAAAACGATTATTGAAAATATTGAGCAGAAGCATTTGGATATTGTCCGTATATTATTACCGATACAACAACAAAGTGCTACTTTAAGTATTGTCAAACAATTAATTAATGAAATAGAAGCAAATTGTGAAGGCTTATTCATGTTAAAGGAGTTATCTCCGCGCATGAAGGATAAAATTGTTTGTTATGGCGAGTTATTATCATCAAAAATTATAGCAGCCACATTTGCAGCTAAAGGAATTAACCAACAATGGGTGGATGCGCGTGAATTAATTAAAACAGATTCTAATTTTTTAAATGCAGTCGTTGACAAGGATTTAACCTATAAAACAATTCAGGATTATTTTAAAAATCCTGCAAATGCATTTGACCTATATGTTGCACCCGGATTTATTTCCTCCGATAAGGAAGGGAACACCACTACATTGGGCAGGGGCGGATCCGATTATACAGGCGCCATATTTGCTGCAGCATTAGATGCTGAGCGTCTAGAAATTTGGACAGATGTGAGTGGTATGATGACTGCAGATCCAAGGATTGTGCACAATGCAAAAGAAATTCCACAAATTTCTTACCAGGAAGCGATGGAGTTATCGCATTTTGGTGCAAAAGTTATTTATCCGCCGACCATACAGCCGGTCATGCATAAAAATATACCGGTATTAATTAAAAATACCTTTGATGCAAATCATCAGGGAACAATCATTCAAAATGAGTCACCGAAGGATGATAATTTTATCCGAGGCATTTCAAGCATACAAGATATTTGTTTGTTAAGCTTGGAAGGAAGTGGCATGGTGGGTATACCAGGATTTTCAAAAAGATTATTTGAGGCACTAGCCAATAAGCAAATCAATATTATTTTAATTACCCAAAGCTCATCTGAACATTCAATATGTGTTGGGGTAAATATGCAGGATGCGCATCAAGCTAAAATCGCCGTGGATGCGGAGTTTGAGAAAGAAATACAAACACAAAAAGTAGAACCCTTAATTATTGAAAA
>RFZW01000088.1 GCA_009920495.1 Chitinophagia bacterium | reverse complement strand
CACACCAAAATACATTTACGATATAATATCTATTTTGATCATAGAATAGCTGTATGCTATTAATCCCTTTATTGGTGATGGGGCCATTTTTTGTTTCCCGAGTTTCGTAGGTACTAAAAACGTGTGCGACGGTTCCAAATGACACCACCTCATACTTTAATTCTTTTTCAAAGAAACCCGTTTTTACGCGTGTACTAAACATCGTTATATAATCCTCAGGAGTCATGGTTCTATAGCCGTATCCCCCTGTGTTATTTTTATTTGTAGGAATTAAAAAAGCGTCCTTTCCAAATAGATATCTGAATCTTTCCCAATCTCGAACTTCACCAGATTCTCCAGATATTACATCATAAAGTGCAGTTACAATGCCTCTTTCAGTGCTTACATCTTTGGTGTATTTATCATTCACAATCCTGGAAACTGATTGTGTGGTATTACCTTGTCCAAATGAATAGCAAATTGTTATGCAATTAATACTAGCCAGCAACGCAGTCGTAATAAAGAAACGCTTCATAATTTTTATTTTAAATTTAAGATAAAAATTTAATAGTATCATAAAACTATTTCAATCTTGTATCTTATTGATCATCATTAAAAAAGGTAAAGCAAAGAACCGGAATACCTTTTTTTTTGAAATATTTATTGATTTTTGTCCCAAAATCGCGAGATGGAACAAAAAAACAAGTCAATTTTATTGTTTGAGGCTTTAGGTATAGTTAATTGCATATTCAAAAAACAAACAAAAATGAAAAAACTATTGTTCTTCGCAATGATTGCATCTAGTCTATTTGCATGCCAATCAGAAACAAAACCAGCTTTCGATTTAGCTAATGCTAAGAAAGAAATTGAAGCAGCCAATGATGCTATCGGTGAAATTATTTCCAAAGGTGATTCAGTTGGTATGGCAGCAGCTTATAGCACGGATGGATCTGTTATGTTTAGTAATATGCCTTCTATAAAAGGAAAAGATCAATTAACAACAGTTTGGGGTAGTTATATCCGCGCTGGGCTTAGTAAAATTGACTTGACTACCTTAGAAGTATGGGGCGACGAAAACTACATTACTGAAGAAGGTTTATTTGAAATTAAAACAAAGGATGATGTACAAATTGACAAGGGGAAATATATCGTTCTTTGGAAAAAAGAAGATGGCAAATGGAAATTACATAGAGATTTATCAAACTCTGATCTTCCTTTAGCGACGAAATAATTCAATATCAAATATTTTTTCTAGGGTTTATGAAGTAATATTCATAAACCCTTTTTGTTTATGGGATGTTCTGACGAGGGGTAGTTTAGATTTCGCAAATTAATTAGTAAAATAAGGAAATAAGTGAAGGCGTGGATTAAAAATATTACCTTATTTTTAATTATAAAATTTTATTTAATGGAAGTACATCACCCACACCACCCTAGTCACAAAAAGAAATGGTCTGAATATATAATTGAATTTGTAATGTTATTTTTTGCTGTGACCTTAGGATTTTTTGCAGAGAATGTAAGAGAACACCAAATAATTGAACACAAAACACACCAGAATTTACAATCTGTAGTATTGGATTTAAAAAAAGATTCAGTATTAATTCAACAGAGATTGGACGAGTATAGTAAAGCATCTGTCTTCTTAGATAATTTAAATAAACTTTATATAAAATACCACGTTAACAAGATTTCAAAAAATGAATATTTAGATAGTGTACTTTTCATTGGTAATAATTTAGCTTTTGGAACTTCATTTTATATTAACAATTCATCTTATAAAAATACAATAGCAAGTGGTAGCTTTAGTAATATAAACTCAATCGAATTAAAGCGAACTATTTCAGATTATTATGAAGTTTATGGATCAAAGCTAAATGATAATAATAAAATTTTAGATGACGTTGTTGAGTATTATACAGTTAATACATTTCCAAAACCAGGTGGAAGATTTTCGGTCTCAAATAATAAAATAATTGAAGACAATCTGATATTTTTGAAAGAATACTATAAATCAACTGGTCTTTTTGACAGCTCTTTGCTAAACAAAAACTTCTTAATCTATAACCAAAAGGCAAAAGACAGAGTCGATATATACTTAATGTTAATGAAAATATTTGAAAAGAAAAACGTAGAATTAATAAATTTACTTACTATAGATTTAAATGAACATTAGCAACTAAAGAAGACAGCGTGTTCGCGAGGGGTTTTATTATCTTCCAATAATGAAACAATTCATTCCCTGCATTTGTTGAGAATTTAATTTAATAAAGAAGTTTTGATTATAATATAGAAAAAAATGAATATGAAATACGTTTTAGTTCTGTTGACTGTTTTATATAGCAATATAAATATTGCTCAAAAAAGAGAAATCTTAAATATATCCTATTATAGTCAAAAGGATTTGTCAGATACCTATAAAGAAAGCCAATGCAAATTGGACATCTATTTACCCAACAATACCAATAAAGCATTGCCCGTAATTGTTTGGTTTCATGGGGGAGGTTTAACAGGCGGAACTAAGGCGATACCTGAGGAATTAAAAAATGATCAATTTATTATTGTCTCCGCGGAATACAGATTAAGCCCAAAAGTACATGCTCCAGCTTTTATAGAAGATGCAGCTGCATCAGTAGCATGGGTGTTCAATAATATTCAACAATACGGTGGAGATACAAGTAAAATATTTTTATCGGGTCATTCCGCTGGCGGTTATTTAGCCATGATGTTAACGATGGATGAATCATGGTTGTTAAAGCAAAATATTGCTAACGACAGAATTAAAGCATGTATTCCTCTTAGTCCTCAAGTCATTACTCATTTTACCATTAGAGCCCAAAATAATATTGAAAATATACAACCAGTAATTGACAAGTATGCTCCAATGAATTTTATTAAAGCAAATACCCCTGTCATTATCGACATCACTGGCGATCGAGAACTTGAATTGCTGGGTAGATATGAAGAGAATGCCTATTTCGTTAGAATGATGAGATTAGCAGGTAATAAAAATATTTCACTATACGAATTGCAAGGTTTTAGTCATGGCAGCATGAATTTTCCTGGAATTCATTTAATGTATCAAGAAATTGATAAAATATTAAATAAAAAATAGTTGAAAGATGAGGGCCATTAGGTAAACCCATAATTAATACATTAATAATATTTAGATAACTTTTTGGTAATATGGTAAAATTATTTTCGCGTATAAACCATATACATGCAAAAATTAAAATTCTTTTATCTATTACTAATTACAGTAGTTATATTCTCCTGCCGTAAACAAGACACAACGCCTCCATTAGAGTTCACGCAGAACGAAGATTTAGCCGGTTATCAAGAAATAGCATCTGTTAATTTAGGTGGCTTAGGTGCAGCAGAAATCACGGCTTTTGATCCAGCGACAGATAGATTATTTGCAGTAAATAACAGCGCTGAAAATAAAATTGATGTTTTAGACATTAGCAACCCCTCCAATGTAACTGTGATAAAATCGATTAGCATGCTCCCTTATGGAGGATATGTTAATAGTGTTGCAGTTAGTAATGGGAAATTAGCGGCGGCTATTGAATCTACCAACAAACAGGCTCCTGGAAAAGTAGTTGTTTTTAACACCACCACCTATGCTGAAATTAAATCAATCAATGTTGGTGCATTACCGGATATGGTTACGTTTAGTCCAGATGGTAATTATATTATCACAGCAAACGAAGGCGAACCTAGTGCGGATTACCTTAATGATCCTGAAGGAACTGTTTCTATTATAAAAGTGTCAGATTATTCAGTAACCACACTTAATTTTGCCACTTTTGAAAGTCAATTAGTTAGTTTAACTGCAAAAGGATTTAGAATTTTTGGACCAGGTAAAAATTTTATTAAAGATATTGAACCAGAATATGTAACTGTATCAGATGATTCAAAAACAGCATACGTTACGCTACAAGAAAATAATGCAATTGCTGAAATTGATATCGCTACTGCAACTATTAAAAAAATTACACCCCTTGGATTTAAAGATTATTCTTTAGCGGGCAATGCAATTGATCCAAGTGATAAGGACAATAAAATTGAATTTGCCAATTACGCAAAAGTTTATGGTATATATATGCCTGATGCGATTGCCTTTTATAATTATAATGGGACTCCCTATTTATTTACAGCAAATGAAGGCGACTCTAGAGAATATACTGCCTATACTGAAATGAAAAGAGTTAGTGCAGTGTCTTTAGATGCAACAAATTTCCCAACAGCTGCAACGCTTAAAACTGATGCAATTTTAGGTAGATTAAATATTACAACAACACTTGGTGATACAGATTCAGATGGCGATTTTGATGCCTTATACTCTTTAGGTGCTAGATCATTTAGTGTTTGGAACGCTGCCACAGGTAGCCAAGTATTTGATAGCAAAAACGAACTAGACATTAAAGCAAAGGAATTAGCTATTTATGATGATGCAAGAAGTGATGATAAATCGGTTGAGCCTGAATCAGTATGTATTGGCAGAATAGGTAGTAAAAATATTGCAATTATTGGATTGGAAAGAGCAGACGCCTTTGCTATCTATGATATAACTAATCCAACTGCTCCGGTTTTTATTAAAATGTATAAAACAGGGGATGCCCCAGAAGGAATTATTTTCATACCTGCATCCAAGAGTCCAATTAATCAAAGTTTAATTGTTACTAGTAACGAAAATGATGGGACAGTTAAAATATACAAAACAACGAAATTATAAAATAATTTTAGTTCGGTTTTAATAAGCAGATTAAAAAACCACCTATGATACGTTTCATAGGTGGTTTTCTTTTGGAAGAAGTACAGAATGCCAAAGGAACGCTCCTATTCTGATACTAAAACAACTTATGGAATGGAACCCAAAGCTATTGAAAGGGTATTTCAAAGGTTTTCATTAACTTCAAACCATGAAATATTTATTCATTACCATCTGTATTTTTACCAGTATTAATGTTATCGCACAAAGCGATTCAAGCAACTCCGTGTATTATGGAAGAACTACCGGAAAATTGCCCGCATTGTCCTATGGTATGGGTGAAGACCGCCTAGGTGGTGCTAAGATGGGTTATATTGATTCTAATGTTTTATTAAAAATAGTTGACTCGGTTAAGGATATGTATACGGTTCAATTATCAAAATATCATACTGCACTTATCGAAAAAGCATACGTTAAACCAGATTCATCTTCCCCAATAAAAAAACCCTATCACTTAACAGGATCATTTATTTCAAAAGGAGATTCCTTATTTGATTACGTTAATATATATCTGGACGAAAAGCTACCCTACAAGTCCTGGATGGAAATAAGCCCTAGTAAAATTATGATCGAACTTTACGGGGTTCAAAGTAATACCAATTGGGTTACACAATTAAGTTCACTAAAAGAAGTTAAAAATGTTTATTACAACCAAGTGGAGGATGATATTGTTAGGGTAACCATCGAATTAAAACATACACAGCATTGGGGTTATTCAATTGCCTACACTGAAAAGTTTTTAAGTGTTCGAATCAAGCGCCAGCCTACCAAATTGGATATTCGTCAAATGACTATTGCGATTGATGCTGGCCATGGCGGAAGTAACGGTGGCACTTCAGGTATAAAGCTAAAAGCATCTGAAAAACAACAAACCCTTCTTTTTGCAAAAGCACTTGAAAAATCCTTGAAGAAGCTTGGAGTAAAAAATATTATCATGACGCGACAAACTGATACTACTTTTGATAATAAGGACCGAATTTTATGGCTGCAACAGCAGAACCCTGATTTTGAAATTTCATTGCACTTAAACTCTAGTTCAAAGGAAACCATCAAGGGCGTTAGTACCTATTATAAGCACATCGGCTTTAGACCACTTACTGCCACCATATTAAAAAGAATGCTTGAACTGAAATTAGAAGAGTTTGGAAATATTGGTCATTTCAACTTTGCATTAAATGCACCAACCGATTTTCCGAATTGTTTAGTTGAAATTGCATTTTTAAGTAACCCAGAGGATGAAAAAAGAATCGTAAAGCCAATTTTTCATACACAGGTTGCCAGTAAAATTCAGTTGGGGATTATTGATTGGTTGAATGCAATGAAATGATAAGCTTTACAAGCTATTATTAGGCTAATTTATTGCAAAAAACGTTTTATTCACCAACTACTCAAATACCCCGAATTTGAAAAGTTTAAGTATCTTAGATTACCATAAATTTATTTAAATGAAATTATATATAAGCTGTTTAGCTGCGGTATTAATGCTATTTATTTCATGTAAGCAACAACCCGAATTTGACACTATTAAAATTGGTGAAAATAGCTGGATGATTAAAAATTTAGATGTGGTTACATTTAAGAATGGCGATACAATTCCAGAAACTAAAACCAAAGAAGAATGGGTGGCCTATGGGACTGCTAGAAAAGCAGCATGGTGTTATTATAATAATGATATTGGGGAAGGCGCACAATTTGGAAAATTATATAACTGGTATGCCGTAAATGATCCAAGAGGATTGGCTCCGGAAGGTTGGCATATTCCAACCGATGTAGAATGGGGCTTATTGGTATTAGAGCTGGGTGGAGATAAAAAAGCGGGGCATGCCTTAAAATACACTTACGGATGGGATAACAATAAAGATAGTTCTGGTAATGGCACTAATGCGAGTGGTTTTGAAGGATTGCCTAGTGGTTTAAGAAACGGCTTGGGTGCCTTTGGCTATAAGGGTCAAGGTGGTGGATGGTGGTCATCCACTGCAATAGATACTGCAAAATCCTGGTACAGATTTGTATTATATGCAAGCCCGATGGTTTTCAAAGATGCTTATGGAAATAGAAATGGATTAGCAGTTAGATGTGTAAAAGACAAATAATGAAAACGATTTTTAAAAATAATATAATCATTTTAAGTGTCTGTATTCTGCTTATAGGATGTGGTTCAAAAAAAGAAGATATCGTTTTTGATAAGGATAACGGCGGCTTGTATTTACCGGATGGGTTTGGCGCGGTGGTTGTTATTGATAGTATTGGACCTTCCAGACATTTAGCAATAAAAGAGAATGGTGATATTTATGTAAAATTAAAAATTACTTCAGATGCACCTGGATCAGTAGCTTTAAGAGACGAGAATGGTGATGGTAAAGCAGATATTATTCAACCATTTGGCAGTTATGTAAACGATGGCATTTTCGCAACTGGCATGCGTATAAATAATGGTTATTTGTATTATAGCACTGAACAAGTAGTATACAGACAAAAACTAGACGACCAATTAGTGCCAACTTCAAAACAAGAAATTGTGTTGATTGATGAAAATGCA
>RFZW01000087.1 GCA_009920495.1 Chitinophagia bacterium | reverse complement strand
TGATCCTTACTTGCGTCGTTCACTAAAATAACATCATCTACAATATCAAATGGGATTTCATTATAAGTTTGTTCTAATGTTTTTTCTGCATTGTATGCAGGCATAACCACCACCACTTTTTTACCGTTAATCATTCTCGAAAAATTTAATTAGCATAACTGTTATCCAAATACTTGGCAAAAATAGCTTTTTTTAGATACATAGGGCATTCGATAACCAATTCAAGTATAAATAGGGGCTAAAGCCTTTAAAATGGAGGGTATTACCTTATCGCTACTTTATTCTATTGTAATTTTTGTGTCTATTTTACCCGTATAATAAATATTTATTTTCTGTTGTGCGCGAATAAGGATAAAGTTGTGTTTTTGTATATTACTTGCGCTTGATAATAGTAGCGACATTAATTTTTTAATTGAATTTGTTTTTTCTCCATTCATTCCAATGATTAAATCCCCTGTTTTAAATCCAATTTGATCAAGGGCGCTTTCATTTTTAATTTCACCTAATGCAACGCCGGACACTTCAAAGCCAACCCCAAATGCCGACATGGATTCATCCTTGGGCTCCGTAATTTTTGTACCCATCCATAAGGCAGCTATTGCTTTTGTTTTATTTACTTTATTAAGTAATGAGGGGAATGTTGGAATTTTAGCAATGCTTTTTAATTTTTGATTGGTAACACCAAAATGGGTCATGTCAAAATTGACAAAGCCTAATTTTGATAAAGCAGCTTTGTTTAAAACAGTAAAATCGCCTACGGTAGGATTTTTAAATTGCGGGTCGCCCATGATTGAATTTGAATCGCATCCATTATTTATAAACATATGATTATTAGAGGTGTCGCCCATGAAAAAGTTGGCATCGATTAATTTTCCCCATTTTTTATTTTCGCCAATGGTGTTATTCATTAATATTTCCTTGTAAGTGCCAAACAATATATTTTTTGTAAAAACATCACCGCTTTCCTTGTACCATACATGCGGATGAAAGCTATTATTGATAATAATATTATTGGTACCTGTTCTGTTATAACCTTCTCTAAATTTCAAACCCCCATTTAATAATAAATTATTGTAAACTTCATATTGACTGGAGCCATCATCCAAGTCAATGTCCCAACCATGGTCACATCTCCAGCGGTTATGACGAATAATATTTTTGTCAAGCATATCTAAAAAGGGGAGGGTATTATTTTTTGCCACTTGTTCGTGCACGATGCGTTGACTCGGACTCCAGTATCTATCTCGCCCCCAGGAATTAAAACTTCCATGATCCCCAGTTTCAAGTACCGTATTAAATATGTCTGAATTTTCAATAAGATGTCCGCCAAATGCACCTTCACTAATATTAATGCCTGCTCTTGGAACATCATAAATAGAACAATGATTAACATGTATTTTATGCGCGATTGAAATTTGTATGGGCGCTGTTTGTTTTTCAACCCTGCCCGTCATGGTGATTAAACAATCTTCCACCAAACAATTGCTTGGGTAGTTATTATTTAATGGCCCCTTGGTCGTATCAAGCGTTTCATAATTTTGACGACCATACCCAATTTTTCTATTGCGAACAGCCAAAGTATCGCCCACAAATACGATACCACTAGCACCACTATTGTGTATATAGCAACTTTTAATATTTATGTTTTTATTGTAATGATTGACGAGGATGGTATTGCCACCTACTTGGTCAAACTCGCAATTACTAATTTTACAGTTTTCAGCTCCTGTAAAAACAATGGCGCCGCCTCTATAGATGGTCCAGTCCGAGCGTAATAAGGGATCCTTGTTTTCCATAAAAGTGCGCGCGGTATGTCTAAATACAAATCCTTTAATGTTAATATTTGTTACCGGGTTTTCAATGGAACCATTTATTTCAATCAAATGGGGTAATCGTACAATTTCTACTTTTGCATCATTGATATTTTTATTCTTTGGGTAATAATAAAGTTGATATGTTGCTTCGTTTAGGAACCACTCGCCAGGCGCATCTAATTCCTCAAAAATATTTTCAACCATTCTAAACACGGGGTGCATTTTGGATGGCCTGTTATTTTGCCAGCCCCCTTCCATGATAAGCGTATTATTTTTATCCTTCCCTTTTATCAACCAATGCATATCGCCCCATAAATTTTCATGCATTGCATGTATATAGCCACCATCAGGATGATTCCATTTTGCAATACGGGAAGGTATTAGTACATCGGCCAGTGAATCAAAAATTGCATTGTGACTTAAATCCCAACTATCAAATACGTTTTTACCAATTTGTGCATTCGGATATCTTGCCATGGGTTGTCTTTCCCCGTTAATATATAATTGATCAATTTTAGTACCTGGTAAAATATCAGTTACATAAATTCCATTTTTATATAATGTCCAATTAACTTTTATTTGTGCGCCCCCGCTAATGACTGCACCTCCTTCATTTTCAGAACAATAGGTGATGGCTGCTTTTCCAATTTTGCTATCTTTTTGTGTAAAATGAATTGTATTCGGTAAATAATAAGTACCATTTTTAAATATGACTTGCACGGAAACTGTTGGGTCGCTTTTTTGTGCAATATTTTGTGCGCGTTCAAAGCTGGCCACTGGATGATTGATGTCACCGGTGGCATTGTCATTTCCTTTATTTGAAACGTAAATTTTTATTTGTGCATTTGCCGTAATCATCGTTAAGCCAAAGAGTATATAAATAAGAAGGCTGACTTGCTTTTTCATGTTAGGTAGGGTGTTATTATTTATAACTATTGTGTATTTGTAGGGTAGCTATTTTGAAATTAATCATTTTTATGGACAAAAGCCCAATGGGTATGCTGCATCATAATATATAGGGCAGTTCGCCTATTTTTGATTTTCATATTGTAATATTTTGTAAATTCAAATTTCGTAAAGTTAATCGCAACTATCTTAAAATAAAATACAATTCAAAATGATATCCAATTTTAAATCCATTTTCATTTTTATATTCTTATTAGTTGGAAGTATAAATTTATTCGCTTCCGGGGAAACGCCAAAACGACAACCCATTGAAGGTAGATGGGATTTGACGGTTGATTTAGGGGACCGTTTAGCAGCCTCCTGGTTGGAAGTACGTTTGTCGGGCATTCAAACATTAACGGGACATTTTGTAGCGGATGGCGGAAGTGCGCGTCCGATATCGGAAGTAATTTTTAAAGACAATAAAGTTTCTTTCCATATCCCTGCACAATGGGAAGTAACTGATAAAGAATTAATCGTGGAAGGTGTTTTAAAAGACGGAAAATTATCTGGCACCATGATTACCCCAAGAGGACAAACCCTTACCTGGGTGGGTGTGCCTGCACCAAGTTTAAAAAGGGACAAAGCACCTATTTGGGGAAAACCAATGCAATTATTTAATGGAAAAAATTTAGATGGTTGGCAAGCTTTAGGAAAAGATAACCAATGGATCGTTGAAAATGGGATATTAAGAAGCCCGCGTCCAGGATCAAATATTAGAACCACTCATACATTCAATGATTTTAAATTACATATTGAGTTTCGTTATCCGAAGGAAAGCAATAGCGGTGTTTATTTAAGGGGGCGTTATGAAGTGCAAGTAGAAGATAGCAAGGGTATGGAAGCCACTAATATTCATTTAGGTGGGTTATATGGTTTTATTGATCCCTTGGAAATGGTGGCAAAGGAACCAGGTGTTTGGCAATCCTTTGATATTACTTTGGTTGGTCGCATTGTCACGGTCATTGCCAATGGTAAAATAGTTATTCAAAACCAAATTATCCCAGGAATTACTGGTGGCGCTTTGGATAGCCGCGAGGGGGAGCCAGGTCCCATTATGATGCAAGGCGATCATGGGGTTATCGAATATCGTAACATCGTAATTACGCCTGCAAAATAGGATCGTTCAATACCTATTTAATATCAATGTAATTATTGATATTAATCATATTTATTAAATTGGGGATGTACTTATTTCGCTTAAATATTATAAATAAGCAAGATGGTACATCCTTTTAATTACACTTCTGCAAATGAAGCACTTCAATTAATCCAAAGTGGACATCGTATTTTTGTACATGGAAGTGCTTGCACGCCGCAATTTCTATTAAAAGAATTAGCCAAACACAAGGATCGATTAGTTGGCACTGAGATCATATCCATTACACTTCAAGGTAAAATTACCATTGCCGAGCCTGGGTATGAAAAATCATTTCATATTAATTCACTTTTTGTTTCTGAGCCAATTAGGCAAGCTGTGCGTGAAGGCCGGGCCGATTATATTCCAGCTTTTTTAAGTGACATTCCTGATATGATTCGAACTGTGCTGCCAGTGGATGTTGCATTAGTGCAGGTGTCACCTCCGGATATTCATGGGTATTGTACGTTAGGTACTTCCGTGGATGTGGCTAGAACTGCTGTGAATTGCGCGAAATATATTATTGCACAAGTGAATCCCCAAATGCCACGAACACATGGTGATGGCATGATTCATACTGATCGATTTGCTGCAATGGTTTTTCATGATGAAGCATTACCGGAAATGGATTATAGTGCAAAAATTACTTCAGTGGAATTGGAATTAGGTAAAAATGTCGCTAATTTAATTGAAGACGGAAGTACTTTACAAGTAGGTATTGGCAGTATTCCAGATGCGGTTTTGAAATCATTATACGGCCATAAAAATTTAGGCATGCATACAGAAATGTTTAGTGATGGCGTGATTGACTTATTTGAAAAAGATATCATCAATAACACAAAGAAAAAAATTCATCCCAATAAGTTAATTACTTCATTTGCATTAGGTACAAAAAAATTATACAATTATGTAAATGATAATCCTGCCATACATTTTTTAGATATTGATTACGTAAATGATCCGCATGTAATAAGGCGTAATCCAAAAGTGATTGCAATTAATAGTGCGGTTGAAGTTGATTTAACAGGACAAATTTGTGCAGATAGTATTGGTGCTTATCAATATAGCGGGATAGGAGGGCAGATGGATTTTATGCGAGGTGCTGCATTAAGTGAAGGTGGAAAACCAATCATTGCGATTACTAGCAGAACTGCAAAAGGAGTTCCAAGAATTGTTCCTTTTTTAAAACAAGGGGCTGGAGTAGTAACAACTCGAGGTCATATACATTATGTGGTTTCTGAATACGGTGTCGCCTACTTATATGGAAAAAATTTAAGACAAAGGGCTAAGTTGTTAATTGACATTGCACATCCAGATGATCGTGAATTATTATTACAACAATGTCATGAAAGATTTAAGTTATTTGCATAAAGAAATAGCAACTCGAAAATGAATTACTATTTTTAAAATATTAATTTGGGAATTATCTTTCAAAAACCACTTCCTCGTAAGGTATTCTGAAACGTGGGCCCCACACTCCATCATTCGTTCCTTTGCCCACACTGATAATCATATTAATTTCAGCACCCCTTGGTAAATTCAATTGTTTTTTTACACGTACTTGATCGAATCCTTCCATTGGGCAGGATTCAAAACCTTCCGCAGCAATGGAAAGCATAAATGTTTGTGCAGCTAATGCGCATGATTTATGCACGGTGATTCTTTGATCTGCTTTTCCGCCAAATCGAATAAATGGTTTGGATAATCCCATAAAAAAACTCATGCATCTGCGTATGAATGCAAATACACCAAAAATATCACTGCGGTAAGCTAAGGGCATTAATTTACCGTAATAATCTAATCCTCTTTTTTCTAATTTATTTGGTTCGCCTTTGATCGCATCTTTTAATCTGTTGTAATTCCATTTAGCACGTTGGGGCCATAAATCTTTTCTTGTTACAAAAACCACTATTTGTTTGGCTGTTTTAGCGGCAGATTGTCCAAGGCACAGAGCGGTGTATTTTTCTCTTTCTTCCTTATTCTTGATCCAATAAAATTCCCATAATTGCATATTGCTACTATTCGGGGATAATATCGCTCTTTCCAAGCTTCGTTTGATGACCTCATCTGGCACTTCCACCAATGGGTCAAATTTTCGGTTTGAACGGCGACGATCAATTATTTCTTGAAATTGGTTGGAAAGCATGAAGTACTATTTATTTTATTTAATTTTACAAAACCAAATGGTTGTTATTCTAAAACAACTAATTAGTCATTCGGTTTAATCCGGGTGCAAATTAAATTAAACTTTATAAAGCTATGTTAAAAAGAATTATAATTTTCTTACTAGTCATCCTTGTTGTATTGGGGGGATTATTATTTACACCTCAGTTTTCCCATTTAAAAAACTTCGCTATCTGGGGTAAACATACTATCCATGACTATAAAACACATCCTACACGCTTGGTGGCCAGTGGTGGCGCGCCACAATATTGGCCATTGGATTCAAACTATAATAAAGGGGTGATTCCGGATTCTTTGATGACCATTATTGATTCAAATGATACCCATGCATTTATTGTGATACAAAACGGCAAGTTGTTGTATGAAAAATATTGGGATGGATATACACCCAAAACATTAAGTGGGTCTTTTTCGGCAGCAAAAAGCATCATCTCTTTATTAATAGGTATCGCACTTGATGAAGGAAAGATCAAATCCTTAGACGAGCCTGTCGGAAATTATGTACCTCATTTTAAAAATGAGGGTTTGGATAAAGTGCGTATCAAGGATTTGTTAACTATGAGTTCAGGCACTAATTATCGAGAATTTGATAAAAGCTATTTTAGTTTAAATGCTTCTGCTTATTATGGGGACGATGAGGGCTATTTAATAAGCCAGTTAAAAGCAAAGGAGCCAGCTGGTGTCAATTGGGATTATCGAAGTGCGGATACACAGGTGCTTGGATTTATTGTTGAAAAAGCATTTGGTCAAAATATTTCTGAATTAGTTTCGGAAAGATTCATGAAACCAATGGGCGCAGAAGCGGATGCTTTGTGGTTATTAGACGGGAACAAAAATCATGAAAAAGCGTTTTGCTGTTTTAATGGGGTAGCACATGACTATGCAAGATTTGGTCAGTTGGTATTGAACAATGGACAATGGAATGGCAAACAAATTGTTTCTGAAACTTATATTAAGGCTGCAACCACACCTGCTTCCTATTTAAAGGATCCTTATGAAAATGGCAACCCGGTTGATTTTTATGGCTATCAATATTGGATATTTAATGAACAAGGGCATGAAGTGGTAGCTCAAAATGGATTGTTTGGGCAATACGTATATATAATAAGAGATAAAAATGCGATCGTGGTTCGTTTGGGAGAATCCAAAGTGACAAAACCTATTCATCATCATCAGCCTGAAAATTTCAGTTATGCTGCTGCGGCTTTGGCATTATTAAAATAAAACAACTTTCTTAAAATAGGTAAGCAATAAAAAGGGTCCCGATATATCGGGAC
>RFZW01000086.1 GCA_009920495.1 Chitinophagia bacterium | reverse complement strand
ATATTGGGTGAATTCAACCAAAACAATTGATTATGGTTTGAATGATATTCAAGCAGGAAATAATACAGCGATCATTAGCATTCAGCGACTAGGTAAACTTCCAATGCCTATTGAAGTTTTAATCACTTATAAAGATGGTACAACTGAATTACATTATATGCCACTTGATTTAATGTTAGGTGCGAAAGGGGCAGAAAGTTCAGTTAATCGCATCGTGCATAAGAGTTGGCAATGGGTTGCGCCAACCTTTACTTTTGAAACAAGCAAGCCTTTATCTGCTTTAAAATCAATTGAAATTGATCCAAGCTATCGTATGCCGGATTTAAATAGAAGTAATAATAAATTGGAAATACCTAACTAATAAAATAATTAAGGCTTCTTAACTTGAATGATAAATTTCTCCTGAAAATATTCTTCTGGGAAAATATCATAGATAGACATCATTTTAGGACGCACACCACTTTCAAAAATTTCTTGGTGTAAGTCGCCACCTTTAAGGCAAATCAATCCATTGGGTTGGTTTGCTTTTTTGATTAGTAATGGCCCAGCCCATCTCCATAAATCTTTCAAAGGCGCAACGGCGCGACTAATGGCGTAATCATACTTTTTATTTTTAATTTCCTCCGCTCGGGTATGCTTCGTTGTAATATTTTTTATTCCTGCCATCTCACAAACGGCATCCACCACTTTTAGTTTTTTAGCAATACTATCCACTGCTAAAAACTGTACATCCGGAAAAAAAATAGCCAAAGGAACACATGGGAATCCACCACCGCAGCCAATATCAATTACCTGTGTGCCTTTTTCCCACTCCGCAATAGCAGCTATGGAAAGGCTGTGTAAAACATGGTGTAAATATAATTGGTCAATATCCTTTCGGGATACAACATTGATTTTTGCATTCCAATCCTTGTATGCTTCTTCCAAGGTCGCAAACTGTTGCAGTTGATGCGGTGTGAAGTCGGCAAAATATTTGGTGATTAGTTCCAATTTTTCTGTGGGGCTTTCCATACGCTAGGCAAGGTAAATAAATAATAGAACATAGACCAAAAATCAAATAAAATAAACCAAGGCCAAAGGTCCAATTCATTTAACTTTTTCATTGTGCCTCTTAAAATACTTCCTTGTACCATCAAGCGAAGTGCCCATAAGCTAATCAATAAAATATATTGTTGGGTAAGTATGAGTGCTGCAATAAAAATAGGGTACACTAAAAATTGACTAAATGCAAATAAACCAAGTAATGCCGCGTGGGATGTTTTATAATACTTACTCGTAGTATAATGACGATACTTTTGATTCATCCAATCGTGAAAAGTAGTTTTGGGCTCACTAATCGTGTGTGCATCGTGATCAATCACAATGGCAGTATTTTTTTTATTGGCCACCTGATTAATAAATAAGTCGTCATCCCCGCTGGGCATTTGATTGATGGAGGAGAAGCCTTTATTGCGTAAAAATACTTCTTTCTTATAAGATAAGTTGCGTCCTACACCCATATAAGGCATGCCTGCAAGGGCATAGGAAAAATATTGTAATGCTGTTTGAAAAGTCTCAAAGCGAATTAATTTATTTAAGATGCCTGGTTTTTTTCGATAAGCGCCATACCCTAAAACTATTTCAATATCATCGTCGTATCCGTCTTGCATTAATTGCATCCAGTGTTCACTCGCAGGAACACAATCAGCATCTGTTAATAATAAGGTTTCATTTTTCGCAGATTTAATTCCTATAGATAAAGGAAATTTTTTACCATTAATCATTTTAGCTTCCTGAGAAAGTAAAACGGGGTTTAAATTTTTAAATGATTTTTTAAATTCTTCAATCAAATATTTTGTTTCATCTTCTGAATTATCATTCACTAAAACCACCTCGTGTGTCGTACTGTATTTTTGTACCAATACTCCAGGTAAATTATTCGCCAAATTATGAGCTTCGTCGCGCGCGCATATCACTACTGAAATAGGGTGTTCTACATTTACTTGCTTCGTCTTTTTCTTATAAAAAGCGAGTCTGAGGAAAAAAAACAAATAATAAAATAACTGAATGGCTATAATAAATATAAAAGCGCCTATCAATAAATTAGATAGTAATGGGTTGGTTAGCATGCTACAAAAGTAAAGCATGACGGGACAGCTAATACACTTGAATATTGAATGTGGAAAACATCCTTTTTGACCTTACCTTTGTCCCATGGCGGCATTAACATTTGAATTACAAACACAAAGTAAAACAGGTTCGGCTAGGGCAGGTAAAATCACCACCGATCATGGGGTAATTGAAACACCTATATTCATGCCAGTGGGAACCATTGGTTCGGTAAAGGCAGTGACACAACAGCAATTGAAAAAGGACATCAATGCCCAAATTATATTGGGTAATACATATCACTTATACCTAAGACCTGGGTTGGAAGTACTTGAGGCTGCTGGTGGCTTGCATCAGTTTATGGGTTGGGATCGTCCCATATTAACCGATAGTGGCGGGTATCAGGTTTTCTCTTTAGCGAACAACCGTAAGATTAAGCCAGAGGGCGTAATATTTCAATCGCATATTGATGGTAGCAAACATTTGTTTAGCCCCGAAAAAGTGATGGATATTCAAAGGAGTATTGGTGGGGATATTATTATGGCCTTTGATGAATGTCCCCCATACCCAAGTGAATATGACTATGTTAAAAAGAGTATGGATTTAACGCATGTTTGGTTGGATAAATGTGTGCATCAATTTGATAACACACCTGACAAATATGGTTATACGCAAAACTTATTTCCCATTGTACAAGGAGGGATTTATGAAGATTTAAGAAAAGCATCCTGTGAATATATTAGTTCAAAAAATGCAGTGGGTAATGCCATTGGTGGATTAAGTGTGGGCGAGCCCGAACAACAATTATATGATTTTACAGCATTGTGTTGTGAAAATTTACCGGTGCAAAAACCAAGGTATTTAATGGGTGTGGGAACGCCTTGGAATATTTTAGAAGCCATTGATTTGGGTGTGGATATGTTTGATTGTGTTATGCCAACACGCAATGGCCGTAATGGAATGGTATTTACATCGCAAGGGGTGATCAATATTAAGAATTTGAAATGGGCGAAAGATTTCTCCCCCTTAGATCCAGGACTTCCCAATGAATTAAGTCAATATTATACCAAGGCATATTGCAGACATTTATTTATGGCAGATGAAATATTAGGTTTGCAATTGGCAAGTATTCAGAATCTATCTTTTTATCTTTGGTTAGTAGGAGAGGCGCGAAAGCATATACAATTAGGAGATTACTCCAGTTGGAAAACAAGTATGGTAGCACAAATTAGTCAACGCTTATAACCAAACATTAATTGAAAAAATTAGATTGGTACATATTAAAAAAGTTTTTAGCGGTGTTTTTCTTCGCCATATTTTTATTTGCAGTCATTGCTGTGGTGATTGATGCAAGTGAAAAAACAGATGATTTTGTAAAATCTGGATTATCCGCAGGCGAAGTGATTACCCATTATTATTATGGGTTCATTCCACATATCATCGCTTTATTATTCCCCCTATTTGTATTCATCGCTGTTATTTTTTTTACTTCAAAAATGGCGGGACAGACAGAAATTGTGGCCATCATTGCAAGTGGCGTTTCCTATAATCGTTGGTTAAGGCCCTATGTTTTGGGTGGTGCTTTATTGGGATTATTTTTATGGGTATCCAACCAATGGATTATTCCAAAAGCGGAAAAAATCAGGGGTGGATTTGAAGCTACTTATATTGATGCGCGTTCAAGTTATAATGCGTTATTACAAAGTTCGACAGATATTTATTTTAAAGTAGACTCTGTAACCTTTGCGGGTATTTATGGTTATGACACTGCAACCAATAGAGGTAGTAATTATTTTTCCTATCAAGTAAAAAATGGAAAAGTTATTTCTAATATTAGAGCAGAAATGATTTTATATGATACCGCAAATAAAGATTGGCTTTTGAATGAAGTGATTGAAAGAAAAGTTTTTGATAATAGGGAAGCGGTTTCTTACACACAGAGTATGCATAAAAAGCTTGCATTTAAACCTGTGGATTTGGAAAAAGATAGGTATACTAAAGACAAACTCACCACACCGCAACTTATCCAACAAATCAAGTTAGAAGAAATGAGGGGATCGGAGGGATTGAATGAATTAAAAATTGAAAGGTATCGTCGCGATGCAACGCCTGTTACCGTATTGTTACTTACATTAATTGGGGCGATTATTGCAGGACGTAAAATTAGGGGGGGTAGTGGCTCGCATTTGGCCATGGGCTTTACTATCGCAGCCTTATTTATTATCACAGATCGGTTCTCCACTATCTTTTCTACCAAAGGGAATTTGCCACCTATGTTAGCTGCCTGGATACCCAATATGCTTTTTATTTGGGTGGTCTATTATTTGTACAAAAAAGCACCAAAATAAGCCGGTTTTTTAGTTAACTTTGTGTCCAAATTTAAAAGGTACAATTATAATATTTGGTATATGGAAGACATTAAAGATAGGTTTGAGAAAAAGGCAACTGCTGCAGGCATTAGTTTATTAGATGCGCAAGAAGGGATACGTTTCAGGGGTTTTTCAATTCCAGAATTACAAGCAAAATTACCAAAAGCGCCCAAAGGGGACGAGCCATTACCAGAGGGGTTATTTTATTTAATGATGATTGGTGAAATTCCAAATGATACAGATGTAAAGGAAATCACCAACAATTGGCAACGTCGTAGCCATGTGCCTTCACATGTGTTTGACGTGATTGATGCATTACCATTATCAACACATCCAATGACCATGTTTGTGGCAGGTGTGATGGCGTTACAAACTGAAAGTAAATTTTCACAGGAGTACGCGAAGGGCATGAATAAAAAAGATTATTGGCAATATACCTATGATGACTCCATGGATTTAATTGCGCGTTTACCAAGAGTAGCAGCATATATCTACAGAAGAAAATATAAGAACAACGAACATATTCACCCGAATGGATTATTGGATTGGGCGGGTAACCTAGCTTATATGATGGGGTTTGAAGATGAGAGTACAAAAGAATTAATGCGTTTGTACATGACGATTCACGCGGATCATGAAGGCGGAAACGTTTCAGCGCATACCACACACTTAGTAGGTTCTGCATTAAGCGATCCTTATTTAAGTTATGCTGCCGGTATGAATGGATTAGCGGGTCCTTTACATGGATTGGCAAATCAAGAAGTTATCAAATGGATTTTTGAAATGCAAGAAAGCATCGGTACCGATGCGCCAACCACTGATCAAATTTCAGCATATGTGCAACAAACTTTAGCTGCAGGAAAAGTAGTTCCAGGATATGGACATGCAGTGCTAAGAAAAACAGATCCACGTTTTACTGCACAAATGGCATTTGGAAAAAAACATTTACCGGATGATAAATTAGTGAATACTGTTTGGAAAATTTACGAAACGGTGCCACCAATTTTAGAATCATTAGGAAAGGTGAAAAATCCTTGGCCGAATGTAGATGCACATAGTGGTGCTTTATTAGTTCATTATGGTATTGTTGAATATGAATTTTACACCGTATTGTTTGCGGTAAGTAGGGCATTGGGTGTATTAGCAAGTTTAACATGGGACAGAGCATTAGGTTTCCCATTAGAGCGACCAAAATCAATTACCACAGATTCGGTGAAGCTTTGGATAGAAGGTAAAGGGGAGCTTTAGTATTTAAGTTTTCTAGAAAACATAAGCGCTATATTAAAGGGGAATTAGCTCAGTTGGTAGAGCGCTTGCATGGCATGCAAGAGGTCAGCGGTTCGAACCCGCTATTCTCCACTTTTTATTTTCCTATTTGTTCAATGAGTGCAAACACACTCATGGTGCCCATGACCCCAACCACCAGCCAGCCTGCAATTTCAATCCACAAAGGATATTTGAATTGTTTGAGTATCGGTAATTTTCTTCCTGCGATTAACATGATGGATAAGGCAAATGGTAAAATAAATCCGTTCACTAAACCAGCTAATAATAATAACTCTTTAGGTTTGCCCGTAATCACAAAAATGGATGTGGAGATAATGATAAAACAACTAATCATTAATCTTTCATTTTGTAAATAACGCGCCCTTAAATTTTTAATAAACGAATAGGAAGTATAGGAAGCGCCAATCACGGAGGATATGGCAGCGCTCCATAAAACAACACCAAAAATAAATAAGCCCCATCTGCCGCCGGCTGTTTCAAAAATAGTAGCCGCTGGATTATTTTTATCTAAATGTATTCCTTGTGAAACAACACCCACTGCAGCTAAAAATAAAATGTAGCGCATGAAGGATGAAATGATAATTCCAGTGGTTGCACTCTTCGTTACAAATTTTATATGTTCACTTCCAGAAATTCCTGCATCTATTAAACGGTGTGCGCCCGAAAAAGTAATATATCCGCCAACCGTTCCACCCACAATAGTTACAATGGCAATGAGTGATATTTTTTCAGGAATAAAAGTATGATGCACTGCTTGTAAAATAGGGGGGTGTGCAGCGTAAACAATAAATAAAGTAAGTCCAATTTTTAGGATGCCTAAAATTTTGGTTAATTGGTCTAAAGTTTTTCCTATTTCATTGATCCAAAAAATCAGGATGGCAACAATACCACTAATAATAGCACCTTTTGCAAAAGAGATGCCTGTTAATATATTTAATGCCAAGCCGCAGCCTGCTATATTGCCAATATTAAAAGCAAATCCCCCCAATACCACGAGGAAGGAAAGAATATGGCCTAAACCTGGAAATAATTCATTGGCAATTTCCTGCGCGCGCATACCACTTAAAGTAATGGCACGCCATATATTTATTTGTGCACCAAAATCTAAAATAATTGAAATGACAATGACAAATCCAAAACTGGTAATTAATTGTTCAGTATAAAAAGAAGTTTGTGTTAAAAAGCCGGGGCCAATGGATGAATTGGCCATTAAAAATGCAGCGCCCAAACTCAGGCCTGTCATTGATTTTAAAACAGGATTGGAATTAGGGATATTTGATTTCAATATTATTTTGTTTTAATACTTCATGAAGTTTTGTAGCAATAGGAATTGCATTTAATCCATCTCCATGAATACAAATGGTATCTGCAATTATTGAAATATCTTCTTCGTGAATGGTGGAAACCTTTTTTTCAAATATAATTTTTATTGCTTGTGCACTTGCAATTTCAGGATCGTATATGAGAGCATTGTCCAAGTATCTTGGGGTGAGCTGCCCATTATTTTGATAAGTACGATCTGCAAATACTTCGTTGGCAAAAGGTTGTCCAAAGTTTTTTGCTTGTTGTATAGTATGGCTGCCACTTAATCCATACACGATTAAATCTGGGTTGATTGCTTGAATGGTTTGAATAAAAATTTTACTTAATCCTGCATCCTTTGCACAATCATTATATAAAGCGCCATGTAATTTAATATGGTGTAAAGAAAGACCCATGGGGATGGAAACTTTTTCAAATAAGTATAATTGATCGGAAATCAATTCTGCTAATTCAAGTAAGGAAACGAAATGGGATTGTCTACCAAAATT
>RFZW01000085.1 GCA_009920495.1 Chitinophagia bacterium | reverse complement strand
ATTGCCCTTTTTGAAGGGTTATTTGTATCATTATGGCATTACCCTATTTAGTTAAACACATTTATAGTTACGGTACCGAAGAGGTAATTCGTAGAGGCAAAAAGATTTTTGCTTTGAAAAACATCGAATTGGTCAAATTTGATCCTTTAATTGGAAGTATCCATTGCAGGGTAAAAGATGATGGCTATAGTACCTATTATAAGGTAACCATTGAGAATTTTAAAAATCCCAACACGCTATCCTTAAGATGCGGATGTCCTTATAATTTATCTGAGGTTTGTAGACATAAAGCAGCTGCTTTATTCCAAATACAAGACATGTTGGATAAAAACTTGTTGGATTATAAGCCGGCTGCTTATAAAACAACACATACCCAACTTCGTGCAAAAATCTTGGATCTTAAAACCATTCGAATGCTTTGTTCAAAGCCGACATTTGAAAAGGCAGAGGTCACTTTAAAATCCATTCGACCACATATTATTTCGAGTGAAAATGAACGCGTTGTTGCTGAAATGGATATTGCTGGCAAAACACATATGATGATTATTCAAAAAAATGAAGAACGTTTTTTTGATACCTCCTGTGATTGTTTGTCTGAGACGGAGTATCCTTTGTGTGTGCATAAAACGGTGCTGCTATTACAGTTGTTTCAATTGAAGGGGGCTGATTATTTTGAAACCATTCGAAATTGGGATCGTGAAAAAAATAAACTATTGGCATTGTATGGCTATAGTTTGGAGGATGATACCAGAGATAAATTTGAATTTATATATCATGATGGAAAGCCGTTTTTAAAAGTATTGGATCCCAGTATTAAAAAAATTAATGAGGAACCAAGTCGCGTAAAATTTAAGCGTCCATTAGGAAACGATTGGGATATTGAAGAATTAGAAGATCCAAAAGAGGCACCGCAAAAAACCATTGAGCGATTAGGGCTGGTGATGCAACATCATCCCACGGAATATCCTTTTATTCATTTCAATGTAATTAAGGGAGAAGTAAATGAACAAGGCACTTCCTATGTGGGTAAAGTAGAAAAATTAGATATTGCAAAGTTTGTCATTCCAGATGAAATTAAAGAAGAAGATAAGTTGTTGTTGCAGTTGGTACGTAAATTGCAAACGGCAGAGTTGACAAAGTATATCAATAAAAACTCACCCTTTGGCGGTATTTGGGATACTGTCATTAATGCAGATGAATCCAGTTTGTCTGAGGATACCAAGGGGCATATTCAAGAATATCTACATCCTAAAATTGAAAAATTGTGGAAGGATTTATCTGAACATCCTTTTAGCTTTTTTATTCCGCACAATAAACCATTCACCACTGCTAACTTGCAAAAAGCGGAATTAGTTTTTGCGAATATTCAGCCAGGATTTAAAGTGGAGAAGGAAGCGGATCGCTATTTGGTATATGCGCATGTGAATTTACCGGATGGAATAATTCCTGTGGAAGAAAATCATGCAAAATCTCACTTTATCTTTCAATATCACCACCAATTTTTTTGTTGGAAATCAAAAGACGATGTGAATTGGGTGGAACAATTTTTACCTTCAGGCTGTCATGAAATAACACTTGAAGCATGGCCTAGTTATTTACAAAATACTTTGTTGCCTTTGTCCAAACAATACAAGGTGGAATTAGGCAATGTGGCGCAAGTAAAATTAAAGGGAGTGAAACCTTCCTTACAAATTTTTCTAAAAGAGGATCCGCAGTTTTTACATTTTGAACCTTTATTTGTTTATAATGATATTATTGTTCACAAAGAAGATGGTCCCTCGGTGATCCAACAAGTAGGGGATAAAATTGTCATACTTGAAAGAGACCTAGCGGCAGAGCGGACTTTGATGAATGATATCGAACAATTGCATTCTGGATTTGTACGATTTAATCAAGGGAATGTATTGTCTCTTAAAGGCGCGGAAGTTTTAAAAAATAATTGGTTTTTCCTTTTCATAGATACTTTAAGAGAAAAACAAATACCGCTATTTGGTACGGAAACTTTAAAGCAATTTAAATTTAATACGGCCAAGCCTTCCACCAGATTATATATTAGTAGTAATACTGATTGGTTTGATGCTAAGGTTGAAATTTCCTTTGGCGATCAAAAAGTGAGTGTACAGGATATCAAAAATATGCTTGCGAATAAGCAACAGTTTGTTCCTTTAAAGGATGGCAGTTTAGGATTGTTACCAGAAAAATGGTTAAATAAATATTCCTTATTATTTAAAGTGGGGGAAGGAAAAACAGATAATCTTAAATTAAGCAAGTATCATTTTTCAATACTTGATGAATTATACCAACAAAGAGATGAGGAAGAATTAATATTCCAGTTAGAAGGGAAGTACGAAAAAATCAGGGAGCGTTACGCAATTACTGATATTGCGCCACCAGCGCATTTGTCACCCATCTTACGCCCTTATCAAGTGAGTGGATTTCAATGGTTAAATTATTTGCATGATGTGCAATGGGGTGGTATTTTGGCAGATGATATGGGTTTGGGAAAAACAATTCAAACCTTATCTTTCTTGCAGCACTTGAAAGAAAAAAATGGCAAACTTGTAGCCTTAGTGGTTTGCCCAACCACCTTATTATACAACTGGCAAAATGAATTAAAAAAGTTTACGCCTACTTTAACCTATCAAATACACCATGGTGGTTCGCGTAGTCGCAAACAAGTGGTAAAGGAAGAAATTGAAGTGATCATAACTACTTATGGAACACTCAGAAGTGATATTAAAATGTTTGTCGAGGTTGATTTTGATTATGTGATTTTAGATGAAAGTCAGGCGATTAAAAATCCTTCTAGTAAAGTAACAAAAGCAGCTTGCTTATTGAAGGCAAAAAATAAATTGTGTTTAAGTGGTACGCCATTACAAAATAACACATTTGATATTTATGCACAGATGAATTTCTTAAACCCAGGTATGTTGGGTTCGATTGAATACTTCAAACATAATTTTTCAATGCCGATTGATAAATTTGATGAGAAAGAACAAAAAGAACATTTAAGAAAATCGGTTTTCCCGTTCATATTAAGACGTACCAAGGAGCAGGTGGCAAAGGATTTGCCAGAAAAGCAAGAAATGGTATTGTATTGTGAGATGGGGGATGAGCAAAGAAAAATTTATGAGGCTTATCGTAACGATTATAGAGATAAGTTGATAGGCATGGTGGAGGAAAAAGGAATTCAAAAATCGCAACTTTCCATTTTACAAGGTTTAATGAAACTCCGTCAAATTTGTGATAGCCCTGCTATTTTAAAAGAGGAAAATTATCCAAATGCATCTGTCAAGTTAGATGAGCTTACGCGTGAAATTGCTGAGAATATTGGTGGGCATAAGGCATTGGTTTTCTCTCAATTCTTAGGCATGCTTGCTTTAATAAAAGAAGAGCTAACCAAATTAGGCATTGATTACGAGTATTTTGATGGAAGTAGTTCCATTCAGGAAAGAGAACGCGCTATTGAACGTTTCCAAAATGATGATAATTGTAGGGTATTCCTGATTTCATTGAAAGCAGGTGGTGTGGGATTAAATTTAACAGCAGCTGATTATGTATATATTGTTGATCCTTGGTGGAATCCTGCGGTAGAACAACAAGCGATTGATCGTACGCATCGTATTGGGCAAACGAAAAATATATTTGCTTATCGCATGATTTGTAATGATACGGTAGAGGATAAGATATTAAAACTACAGGATCGCAAACGTTCCTTGGCAAAGGATTTGATTTCAGATGAAGATGGTTTTGTAAAATCATTAACCAAGGATGATATTGCCTATCTGTTTAGTTAGGTATTTGCTTGCGCCCTTTTATTTGATTGTAATTCGCATATTTTTTTATTATATTTAGACTGCAAAGTTTAATTATGAAAAAATATACGTTATTATTTTCTGCACTATTATTTGTTTTTATAGGTGCAGCACAGCAGCCAATAAAATTTCATTCCATTCAAGGACTTACTATTTTAGGTAGGGCTTTCCCAACGCAAACTACATATCGCCGATTCCCAGATAGTTTGGAATCGCTATTGCGAAAACCGGTTTGGCAATTTAGTACCAACTCTACTGGCATTGCTATTTATTTTGAATCCAATTCAACACAAATAAGTGCAAAATGGAAAACTGGAGATAAGGCAAGCTACCCGCATGTGGCGGCTACACTAGTCAAGGGTGTTGATTTATATGCGTTGGATAATAAGCAATGGTATTATGGTGTATCAAGAGGCGTCCATCATTAAAGGCCTAAATGGCAGTGTCAAGCAATTTTTAATGTACCTCCCTGATTATGAAACCACGGACTCTTTATTATTGGGTATTGATTCAAATGCAATGATTCAAAATGTAACCAATTCTGTTTTTGCCGATAAAAAACCGATTGTATTTTACGGTACGAGTATTGTCCAAGGTGCTTCGGCAATGCGCAGCGGTATGGCTTATCCAGCAATTATTGAACGCGGCTTACAAAGGGAAACCATTAATTTAGGATTTAGCGGTAATGGACTTTTAGATTCCATGTTGGCTGTGATTATGTCTCATATAGATGCAGCTTGTTATGTCATTGATTGTGGTCCAAATTTAACACCAGCAATGGCTGCTGAGCGGACTTTACCATTTTTAAAATTACTTCGACAAAACAAACCTACCACTCCGATACTTTTAGTTGAACAAATAGATTATCCATTTGCGCGTTTTGTATCTAGCATGGATGAAAAAATTAAATTAGTCAACCAGCATTTTAATAAAGCGTACACTACTTTAAAAAATGAGGGGGATAAAAATATTTATTACTTGCCTTCCAAAGGCCTTATTGGGGAGGATGGAGAAGGCACCGTAGATGGTGTTCATTTAACGGATCTTGGATTTTATCGAATGGCAAATGCCATTAAAAAAAAGCTACAAACTATTTTAAAATAATTTGTAGCAATAGTAAATTTATGCTCTGAGCTTTTTCATTCCCCTAATATTGTTTTGCTAAATATGTTGCTTAACAATAACAATTCACTAGCCAATGGAATGGGGGACTATTTTATTAATTCAGCTGCGGCAATATTCGCTTCAGGATTTTTTAAAAATTCCGCTTTACATTCGCCTGAGCAAAATCCGATCACTTTATTTTTATAAATGGCTGTATCACTAACACCTGCAGTTACGGGCATTCCGCATGTAGGATCTTTTTTGTTGTCTAAAATTTTAACATCATAGGTTTTTTCACTTGCAGTATCTGTAGTCATTGCAGCTATCGTATCGCTATCAGTTGCAGTATTTGCTTGATTATTCATTGAATTACCGCAAGCAATTAAAAACATGCTTACACACATGAACAAAGTAATGATTGCTTTTCTCATAATGGTTGTATTAGATTTCTAATTTTACAAAATTACACCTCAAAAGCCTTACTTGGAAACTAACAGGTATTCTTTTACCACCTAATCGTTCTATTAATGGGGCAAATGCCAAGTTTTTGAGTCAAAAGGGGCCTATTTATCTAATTATTTTATATTTTTACACCTCATTCCTTAAACAAGGATCTTATTAAATGAAACAGGCGAACCAACATAACCTTATTACAAGTGCCAATAATGCACCTGTTCCTGTTTTGAACAGAATTAGGATAATTAACTTTCCAAGATTGGATAAGTTTTTTTTCCGACTGTTCATTCATTTAAACTAATTTACATCATTGGAACCTAACATTATAGTTCGAATAGCCGATAGTGGGGATACTGTGTATGCAGAAACCATCACCGATGAAATGGCATCTTCAGCTAAAGCGCGTGGCACAGGTATTGCCAAAAGAAGCCCGGAATATGTATCCCAAAAAATTCAGGAAGGTAAAGCGGTCATCGCGGTTACGGCCTCTGGAGAATGGGTGGGTTTTTGTTATATTGAAGCCTGGCAACATGGACAATTTGTAGCGAATAGTGGTTTAATTGTTGCCCCTGCGTATCGAAAAACTGGGATTGCGAAAAAAATTAAACATACCATTTTTCAACTTTCTAGAGACAAATATCCAAATTCAAAACTTTTTGGATTAACGACTGGTTTAGCGGTGATGAAAATAAATAGCGAATTGGGTTATGAGCCAGTCACGTATAGCGAATTAACAGATGATGAAGAATTTTGGGCTGGTTGTAAAAGCTGTGTGAATTACGATATTTTAATGAGTAAGGATCGAAAAAATTGTATGTGTACCGCCATGTTATATGAGCCTAAACAGGATACAAACCAACAAGAAGTGGTTGGAGAGATATCGAATAAAAATGAAGAAGCTAATTTATTTATGAAAATCAATAACAGTAAATTCATAAGCTGGCTTAGAAAAAAATAATTATTATGGAAAAAGTTGTCGTAGGATTTAGTGGCGGTTTAGACACTACGTATTGTGTTAAATACTTAACGCTTGAGAAAGGGTTGGAAGTGCATAGCGTGATTGTGAATACCGGTGGTTTTTCTGAGGAAGAATTAAAAAAAGTAGAAGCGCATGCCTATGCATTGGGTGTAAAAACTCATACCACTGTTAATGCAGTTAAAGGCTATTATGATAGTATAATTAAATATTTGATTTATGGGAACATCTTAAAGAACAATACCTATCCTTTAAGTGTAAGTGCCGAAAGATTAAGCCAGGCTTTGCACATTGCGGAACATGTAAAAAAAGTGGGTGCAAAATTAGTCGCACACGGAAGTACAGGTGCGGGTAACGACCAAGTTCGATTCGATATGATTTTTAATATCATGATTCCAGGCGTTGAAATTTTAACACCTATTCGTGATTTGCAATTAAGTAGAGAAGCAGAGATAGAATACTTAAAAGCCAAGGGGGTGGAAATGAATTTTGAGAAAGCAGCGTATTCCATCAATAAAGGATTATGGGGTACCAGTGTTGGTGGAAAGGAAACCCTGAACTCAAAAGGCATGTTGCCTGAAAGCGCATGGCCAACGCAAATGACAAAGGAAGGGGCTTCTGAGGAAATGGTTATTGGTTTTGCACATGGAGAAATTAATAAAGTGAATGGTCAATCTTTCGCACATCCTACTGAGGCGATACAATATATACAATCAATTGTTGGGGCCTATGGTATTGGTCGCGACATACACGTGGGTGATACTATCATTGGTATTAAAGGCAGGGTTGGATTTGAAGCCGCTGCGCCCATGGTTATTTTAAAAGCGCATCATGCTTTAGAAAAACATGTGTTAACCAAATGGCAATTGTCATGGAAGGATCAGTTGGCACAGTTTTATGGCAACTGGTTGCATGAGGGTCAAATATTAGATCCTGTAATGCGTGATATTGAAGCCTACTTAAATAATTCACAAGCACAGGTAACAGGAGAAGTGTTTATTCAGTTACATCCCTATCGTTTTCAAATCATTGGCATTGAATCAGCGAACGATTTAATGAGTGCGAAGTTTGGCAAGTATGGCGAAATGAATACAGGATGGACGGGCGCTGATGTTAGAGGCTTCACCAAAATATTTGGCAACCAAACTGCCATTTTTCATCATGTTAAAGAAGAAAATAAAAAGTAATTTATTATCGACAGAATTATA
>RFZW01000084.1 GCA_009920495.1 Chitinophagia bacterium | reverse complement strand
CTAAATAGTAAGTTTACTTTATTGTAAATCAAACTTGATACATCGGCATATTTTAATCCGCCTTTTTGAGCCTTTGCTTTAAAGGCGGATTTAATTTTTAAAAAAGATTTTCATGCAAACCAAACGCATCGTAGTTACAGGTATTGGAGCACTTACTCCTATAGGCAACTCACTAGACGCTTATTGGGATAGCTTAATCAATGGTGTGTCAGGTGCGGACATGATTACACAATTTGATGCGACAAAATTCAAAACAAGATTTGCTTGCGAGATAAAAGGGTTTGATGCAACTCAATTCATGGATCGTAAGGAAGCAAGAAAGTTGGATCGTTTTGCGCAAATTGCTTTAGTAGCCAGTGACCAAGCTGTTGCAGATGCAGGTATTACTGAAAATAATGTTGATCATGATAGAGTCGGCGTAATTTTCGCTAGTGGTATTGGTGGGTTAAACACCTTTAGTGAAGAGGTAACTAATTTTGTTCAAGGGGATGGTACACCAAGGTTCAACCCTTTCTTTATTCCAAAAATGATATTGGATATTGCTGCAGGGCAAATTTCTATGAAGCATGGATTTCGTGGACCCAATTTTGCTGTGGTAAGTGCATGTGCTTCAAGTACAAATGCAATGGTCACTGCCATGGATAATTTAAAACTTGGTAAGGCAGATATAATAATTACTGGGGGTGCTGAATCAGTTATTGGCGCTGCTGGTATTGGTGGTTTTAATGCAATGAAGGCGATGAGTGAGCGTAATGATGACCCTAAAACAGCAAGCAGACCATATGATAAGGATCGGGATGGTTTTATTATGGGCGAAGCTTCGGGTGTTTTAGTATTAGAGGAATTAGAACACGCCAAAAAACGTGGCGCTAAAATATATTGCGAAGTAGTGGGCGGTGGTGCAACCGCAGATGCCTATCATTTAACAGCACCACATCCGGATGGTTTGGGGGCTAAAAATGTAATGATTGCAGCTTTAAGGGATGCAGGCATGCAACCAAGCGAAATTGATTATATCAATACACATGGCACTTCAACGCCATTGGGTGACATTGCTGAAACCAAAGCAATTACTTCTGTTTTTGGCGAGCATGCTTATTCTTTAAATATTAGTAGCACAAAGTCAATGACTGGGCATTGTTTAGGCGCAGCCGGGGTCATTGAAGCTATTGCTTGTATACAATCCGTGATACATGATATTGTACCACCTACCATCAATCACTTCACCGATGATCCTGAGCTTGATAGTCGTTTAAATTTCACATTCAATAAGGCGCAAAAAAGAACAATAAATGCGGCCTTAAGTAATACTTTTGGGTTCGGTGGCCATAATGCCTGTGTGATTGTGAAAAAATACAAGGATTAATTTTAGTGAAAAAAATTCAACACTTACTTTCTTTTTTTAAGAAATCTGCTTTTGAAAAAAACTTGGTTTTACTCATTGGGTATTCTACCAATAATTTATTGTTATTCCAAACAGCCTTAAATCATCGTTCAGTAAAAGAGCATTCTTCTGAAAATAATGAGCGCCTTGAATTTTTAGGCGATGCAATTATTAGTTCAGTCGTTGCAGATTATTTATTCAAAAAGTATCCCTATAAAGGAGAAGGTTTTTTAACGGAGATGCGTAGTAAAATGGTGAATCGTCAGCAATTAAATCATATTGCCATTCAAATGGGATTAAAAAGATTAACCAAATTTAATAAGTTAGATGGCGGTTTAAAAACAAGTCAAATATTTATTTATGGATGAATTGGAGTTGATTGATATCAATATCAAAAATAAAATTATTGGATGGGCATTAAAGCAAGGCAAGCAGGTTGATTTTGTTTTAGCAGGCGAACAGTTAGAAGGCCGACGTCGTTTATTCACCATTAATGTGGTATTAGATGGCGAAGTGGTTACCAGTCAAAAAGGATATACGAAGAAAGATGCTAGTCAATTGGCAGCACAAAAAGCAATTGAGGTGTTACACATTTAAATTAATGTGTTGTTTGGCACAATTCAATTAATACCCCGTTACAGTTTTTTGGGTGGATAAAGCAAACCAATTTATTGTCAGCTCCCTTTTTGGGTTGCTCATTTAAAAGCGTAAAACCGGCATTTTTTAGTCGGGCCATTTCCCCAATAATATCTGGCACTTCAAATGCGATATGGTGCAACCCTTCTCCCTTTTTTTCAATAAATTTTGCAATGACCCCTTGTGGATCGGTGCTTGCAACAAGTTCAATTTTGGTATGGTCTTGTAAAAAAAAGGCAGTATCCACCTGTTCTGAGGCGACAGATTCTGTTTTGTAGCAAGGGCTACCTAATAACTGTTCGTATAAGGAGATGCTTGTTTTTAAATCCTTTACTGCGATGCCGATATGTTCTACTTTAAAATCCATGCCTATTTTGTTTTACGAATTGGGAAAAAATTACACTCAAAACCGAACGAATTCAGCAAAATCAAGCCCTAAGCGTTAAAAATTACCAATTTATCTTGATCATAACGCAACTACACCCATGGATCCAAGGGTTTTAGAGGCGATGTTACCCTATTTTGTCGAAAATTTCGGGAATGCAGCTAGTCGTAACCATTCTTTTGGATGGCAAGCAGAGGAAGCAGTGGATTATGCGAGAGAGCAAATCGCTCAGTTAATTGGCGCTGATCCAAAGGAAATCATCATTACTTCAGGTGCTACTGAAGGGGATAACCTTGGAATCAAAGGGGTATTTGAAATGTATGCAAGCAAAGGCAATCACATCATTACTTGTACTACCGAGCATAAAGCAGTGTTAGATACTTGTAAGCACCTTGAAAAATTAGGGGCTGAAGTGACTTATTTGGAAGTACAACCTGATGGTTTGATTGATTTAAAACAATTAGAAGCAGCCATGAGGCCAACCACTATTTTGGTGGCGATCATGTATGCGAATAATGAAATAGGGGTAATACAACCAGTGAAAGAAATTAGTGCGATTGCTAAAAAGCATGGTGCCTTATTTTTCACAGATGCAGTACAAGCAGTTGGAAAAATTCCAGTAGATGTAAATGCCGATGGCATTGATTTAATGGCATTCACTGCACATAAAATGTATGGTCCAAAGGGTGTAGGCGCTTTATATGTGCGACGTAAAAATCCACGTGTTAAAGTAACTGCACAATTAGATGGTGGTGGACATGAGCGTGGTATGCGCAGCGGTACTTTAAATGTGCCAGGTATTGTAGGATTTGGAAAAGCTTGTGAATTAGCAAGATTAGAAATGGCATCGGATACAGAAAGAATTTCAAAATTGAGAGATAAGTTAGAAAATGCATTAAAGCAAATTGATGAATCGTATGTGAATGGAAATCCAGCACACCGATTACCACATGTGAGCAATATTTCATTTAAATATGTTGAAGGCGAAGGTTTGATGATGGGCTTTAATAAGGACATTGCTTTATCTTCTGGTTCCGCTTGTACTTCAGCTTCATTGGAACCAAGTTATGTTTTAAAAGCTTTAGGACTTGGTGATGATTTGGCACATAGTTCACTTCGTTTTGGATTGGGAAGATATACCACTGAGGAGCAAATTGATTTTACCATTAAAGCAGTCACAGATACTGTTTTAAAGTTAAGAGACATGAGTCCACTTTGGGAAATGTTTAAGGATGGCGTTGACATTGATGCAATTCAATGGGCACATCATTAATGTTTAATTGATAGCAATTATTCGAAAAAAAATATTTTAAAAAATTTAAAAATACAACCATGGCATATTCAGATAAAGTGATCGATCATTATTCTAATCCTAAAAATGTAGGAACATTAGATAAGGCTTCTAAAAGTGTAGGAACTGGTTTAGTAGGTGCACCAGAATGTGGTGACGTAATGCGTTTACAAATTGAAGTAGATCAAGCAACAGGCGTAATCACAGATGCAAAATTCAAAACTTTTGGTTGTGGTTCAGCTATTGCTTCTTCTTCATTAGCTACTGAGTGGTTAAAGGGAAAAA
Organism: Chitinophagia bacterium; assembly: GCA_009920495.1. Lineage (GTDB taxonomy): Bacteria > Bacteroidota > Bacteroidia > Chitinophagales > Chitinophagaceae > Sediminibacterium. The sequence continues at coordinate 3,613 of RFZW01000084.1, read as the reverse complement.
CAATCGATGAGGCTGTGAAGATTGACAATATGGATTTAGTAGAGGAATTAAATTTACCTCCAGTTAAAATACATTGCTCCGTTTTAGCGGAGGATGCAATTAAAGCGGCCATCAATGATTTCCGTTCAAAAAATGGCTTGGAAGAATTAGTGTTTGAACAAAGTCATGTTTAGTTTGCTAAAATTGAATTGCTAAAAAATGAGTGAAGTAGCCCAAGAAAATTCCATTTATGTAAGTGCGAAAGCAAAGGAAAAAGTCATGCAGTTAATGCAGGATGCAGGTGTCGTGGGCGATGCTAGTTATTTTTTACGTGTGGGTGTGGTAGGTGGTGGCTGTTCAGGATTAAGCTACAAACTTGATTTTGATAATGAAATAAAGCCAATGGATCAGGTATTTGAAGATAATGGCATCAAAATTGTCACTGATTTAAAAAGCTTCCTTTATTTAGTCAATACCGAGTTGGAGTTTTCTGATGGACTGAACGGCAAGGGTTTTTATTTTAACAACCCCAATGCAAGTCGCAGTTGTGGTTGTGGCGAAAGTTTCGCAGTATAGCACTATTTAATTCAAAAAAAGAAATACAAAATAGTCCCACCTAATTCCGAGTATTCGGCAAGGGGTCGGGGCTATTTTTTTTGTAGCTTTGGCTTATGTGGTCAATATGTAAAAAGGAGTGGGCACAATATTTTAGTAGCCTAACAGGGTATTTAATTATTAGCTTTTACTTAATAGTGAATGGGCTATTGTTATTTGTGATACCCAACTACAATTTACTTGATTTTGGCTATGCAAGCTTGCAAGTGTACTTTGATTTTGCGCCATGGTTTTTATTATTATTAGTACCCGCTATAACCATGCGAAGTTTTTCTGACGAATTTAAGCAGGGTACCTATGAAGTGTTACATAGCATGCCTTTTTCTTCCTTACAATTGGTGCTTGGAAAGTTATTGGGTAGTTTGCTAATTGTCGTTGCAGCAATTGCCCCCACCATTTTTTATGCAGTTGTTTTAAACGCTTTAAGTGCAACTGGAGGTATAGATTGGGGAGCTACTTTTGGGAGCTATATTGGATTATTATTTTTAGGTGCTGTATATACCGCAGTGGGTGTGTTTGCGAGTAGTTTGACAAAAAACAGCGCCATCGCCTTATTAGTTTCCATCATTATTTCAATACTATTATTACAAAGTTTTGATTGGTTAAGTACGGTCTCTTTTTTTGCGAATGGCTACGGTTTTAATATAAAGCAACTGGGGTTGTCATTGCATTATAATAATATGAGTAAGGGGTTGATTAAAATGACCGATCTGATTTACTTTATATCCATCTTGGGTTTATTTATATTGGGCACCATTGAAAATTTAAAAGGGAAAATTAAATACCTATTTTTATTGATTGCGATTATAGGAGCGAATTATTTAAGTAATATATTCCCCATTCAATTTGACCTAACTAAGGAAAAAAGGTATACTTTAAGTGCAAGTTCTACCGAGGTGATCAGCCAAATTCAAGCACCAGTGACGGTGCATTTGTATTTAGGCGGGGATTTGCCATCTAATTATAAAACAATTTCCAATGCGGCTATTGCATTATTGGATCAGCTGCATCAAATTAATCCAAGCTTGATTAAATGGAATTTAGAAATTCCTAATCAGTTAGTCAGTGATACTGCATTATATACATTATATGATAGTTTATCCAAATTGGGGTTGCCAATTGAAAGAATACAACAAGGAGGTGGAGGTGCTGATAAAAGGGTGGATCAGCTTATTATTCCAGGGGCATTGGTGGAAGTGGATGGGCAAAAACCTTTCGCCATTGATTTACGCAGTTCAAAAAAATATTTTAAACCTTATAATATAGTTAAGGATATACCAGAGGTGGATGAAGAAGCTAGTGCAAATGCAGCGGAAGCATTGTTAGAGTATAAATTTATTCAAGCCATCTATTTATTAAATCGCAAAATAGTGCCAACTATTGCCTACTTAATTGGGAATGGAGAGCCCGTTAATTTAACAGTGAATGACATCGGGGAAACATTAAAGGACCAATATGATTTATCGGTATTTGATTTAAGCAAAGGATTCCCAGACGCAACTAAAATAAAAATATTACTTATTGTAAAACCAACCACCCCATTTAGTGATTTGGATAAATTAAAAATTGACCAATATGTCATGGGCGGTGGAAATATAATTTGGGCAGTAGATAAATTATATGCCGAGTATGATAGCTTACAGAAGACAGATGGGGCCTACGTTTCTTTTGATCGCGGATTGGCATTGGATGATTTATTATTTAAGTATGGAATTCGTATCAACTCAAATTTGATACAGGATTTAAATTGTGCCAAATTACCATTGGTCGTGGGGACACAAGGGGACGGATCTCCATTAATTAAAAGGGTACCGTGGCCGTATTATCCTTTTTTAAATGGGAACGACAATCATCCCATTGCGCAAAATATGGATCGTGTATTGGCTTTGTTTCCATCTAGTATTGATACCATTGCGTCCAATGGCGTTAAACATACTATTTTATTAACGACAGATACAAGTTCTCGAAGTTTGTCTTCTCCAGCGCAGGTGTCATTGAATTCAGTGAAAGGGGAGGAGGATATGGTACAATTTACGCAACATCATTTTCCAGTAGGGGTATTATCGGAAGGGAATTTCAATTCTTTTTTTGCAAATAGGTTGTCGCAGGTATTAAAAGACAGTGTGCAGCAAAATTTAGGTGTCGCTTATTTATCCAAGGGTAAGCCAGCGAAACAAGTCTTTATTTCAGATGCTGATTTATTTACAAATAAAGTAGATAAGTCAAATGGACCCTTGCCTATGGGTATGATTCCATTTGAATCCTACCAATTTGCTAATCGTGATTTCTTTGTTAATGCAATACAATACTTAAATGAGCCTATAGGCTTAATTGAAAGTAGAAATAAGGCAATCGTGTTAAGATTATTGGATAAATCCAAGGTGGCCGAAAATCGCCTTTTCTGGCAATGGATGCTTTTGATAGGCCCCGTTATTATTCTTTCCCTATTTTTTTATTTTTGGACCCAATATCGCCAACGTCGTTTTGGGGCTTCGTAAATCTAGTATTATCTTTACTTTATGACAACAGATCAAATTGTATACACTGTATTTGGCGTGGTAATATTAATTGCTTTAACGCTTGACCTGGGATTTTTAAGTAAAAAAAATACAACCATTACAATTCGCCAAGCGATGCGTCAAACCTTTTTATGGGTTTTATTAGCGCTCGGTTTTTTTGTATTTATGTGGATAGAGGAAGGGCAAAAAATTGCCTTTGAGTATTTAAGCGGTTATTTAATGGAGTGGAGTTTAAGTATTGATAACATTTTTGTTTTCATATTAATTTTCGATGCATTCAAGGTGAAGGAAATACATTTGTCGCGTGTGCTTTTAATTGGAATTTTAGCAGCAATTGTATTCAGGGTTTTATTTATAACATTGGGTGTGGCCTTGGTCGCAAAATTTGCGTGGGTATTATATATTTTTGGTGTGTTTTTATTGTATACGGGGTATAAAATGTTTGTGGCTGATGAGGAGAGCTCATTTGATCCACATGAATCAAAAATTTATAAATTTTT
>RFZW01000083.1 GCA_009920495.1 Chitinophagia bacterium | reverse complement strand
TCCGCAATTGGACCAAAAGCATCAATTGCTAATTGCATCGCTGTTGTTGCCATCATACCTGCAGCAGCAATTGCTACACCGTATAAACCTGCGCAATATGCTGAACCAAAAATACCTGCAGCCAATACGATAATTGGCATAAAGGTAGATTCCATACCAATTGCTAAACCACCAATAATATTGGTAGCGTGACCTGTGCTAGATTGTTTAATAATACTTAAAACAGGACGCTTACCCATTGCAGTATAATACTCAGTAATAATACTCATTAAAGTTCCTACGATTAATCCAACTGCAATTGCGCCAATGACGCCATTTCTTGTGAATTCAATCCCACGTAATGACATGGTTTCTGGTAAAATATAACTTACAAGAAAGTAACAAGCAATCGCTGTTAAAATCATTGAACCATAATTACCCATATTTAAAGCCTTTTGAACAGTTGCAGTATTCAAACCGGCATTTTCACTAATTCTAACGAATAATGTTCCTACAATTGATAATAATATACCTACGCCAGCAATCATCATTGGTAACAAAATAGGAGATAAGCCACCAAAGGCATCTACTAATCTACCACCACCAACTGCGGTAACTTCTTGTCCTAAAACCATTGTAGCTAATACTGTAGCAACATAAGAACCAAATAAATCGGCACCCATACCTGCAACATCACCTACATTATCTCCAACGTTATCTGCAATCGTTGCCGGATTACGCGGATCATCTTCAGGAATTCCTGCTTCTACTTTACCTACTAAATCAGCGCCTACATCAGCCGCTTTTGTATAAATTCCACCACCCACACGGGCAAATAATGCGATAGATTCAGCACCTAATGAAAATCCGGTTAAAACTTCAATGGTTCTTAACATTTCAGAAGGATCTCCATTTACATAGAACATGCTTTTTAACACTAAAAACAAACCGCCCAAACCTAATACAGCTAATCCAGATACCCCTAAACCCATTACGGATCCACCTGTAAAGGAAACTTTTAATGCTTTCGCCAAACTAGTTTTTGCCGCTTGCGCTGTTCTTACATTTGCTTTAGTAGCTACTTTCATACCGATATAACCAGCAGTAGCACTGAAAACAGCACCAATAATGAAGGATATAGCAATACTCCAATGACTTTCGGCATTTTTTGTTGCCATAAAACCCAACAATAATGCGACGATCACTACAAAATAGCCTAGTATTTTCCACTCTGCTTTCAAGAAAGCCATAGCACCTTCAGCAATATATGTGCTGATTTCTTTCATACGGTCATTACCAGCGTCTTGCTTTGATACCCAATTGAATTTCAATAAGGTATATAATAAACCTACAATACCCATTGCCGGTACGGCATAAAACAAACAATCATTGATACATTCTTTCATAAGAAATTTATATTCAGTAGTTAAAATTAAGGGGATGCAAAAATAGGGCAGAAAATCCAAAAAAAGGCAAAAAATACGGAGTTTACTCCTCTAAACTTGTGGTATCCTCCTTGCCTGTAAAAACAGACGCAATTTGCTTGCCTTTGTAGATAGCGCTATTAAATCGATTACCTAATATGATAATTGTGGCAGTTTCACGTATTAACCTGGTAAAAACCGTGTTATTACCATGCCACCAGCCATTATGATAAATCAATTTTTCCTCATTGGGATTGGTCAAAATACGCCATCCTAATCCATAATTATGGTAGTATTTGTTAGTGGGGCTTTTAGGCTCATAAGCCATATCCATGGTTGCCTGTTGTAAATATTTACCCTCAGTCAATGCCTTATCCCATAAAAACATGTCTCTTGCAGTGCTATATACATTTTTGTCTCCGTAAATACAATCGTATTTTTCAATTTTATAAGGGACCATTCTAGCATTATAGGAAGGGGTGTATTTACCTACGGAGGAAGCATCAAAAATATAGGTATTTTCCATTTTCAAAGGTTTGAAAATGTTTTCTTTCATGTAAGTAGGAAAAGCCTGTCCAGTAATTTTTTCAATCACCAAAGCGAGTAAAACATAATTGGTATTACAATATTTAAATACGCGGTCTGGAGATGCTTGTGGCAAAGGCTTTCGTGCGACCATGTAATCCAACACATCTTGGTTATTGTACAATCCGGTTTTAAATGGCGCTTCGTTTTTAATTAGCTTTAATCGCTTAATCCATTTACCTCTTTTATTTTTAACTCGTACAGAAGCATACTTCTTTGATTCCATAAAATAGGTGTAATCCGCCAATCCACTGCGATGCGATAATAACTGTTCAATGGTTACTTCCTTATAAGGGAACTTGATTAAGTATTTTGCTACCGGGGCTTTCAGATCCAATTTTTCTTGCTCCCATAATTTTAATGCTGCCATGGCAGTAAATGTTTTGGAAATGGAAGCCAAATGAATGGGGGTTTCGGGTTGGATTAAAGTTTTATTACTATAATTGGAGTAACCTTGGTAATCTTCAAACACAACCTGACCATTTTTTGCCACCAAAATTTGGCCACTAAATCCTTTTTTACCCAAAAGGGTTTCATATTTGGTCTTTACTTCGTTCATTAATTTATCCTTATCGGTGGGGCTTAATTTTTGATAGGCAAACGGGTAATTGACCAATGGATTAGGCCCCTGACTTGTTCCACAAGCGGAGCTTAAAAGAAAAATACCTAAAATCAATGTAAGTCTCACAATCATCTGTTCGCTATTATAGGGTGCAAAAGGGATAAGTAACTACAAAATAACGCTACAATCACTTAATTTATTGTTAATGAATACAAAACAGTTATTTTTTTTAACTTTGTGGCATGAGCAACATTAACAATACCAGTTATCCCAAGGCTAAAATCAAAGTATTATTTCTAGAAAATATCAGTGATAAGGCTGTGCAGTATTTTAAAGAACAAGGATATACGGATGTTAAAAAAATATCGGGCGCTTTAAGTGAGGAAGAATTAATTAAGGCAATTAAAGATGTACATATTTTAGGGATTCGTTCTAAAACATTTATTTCAAAAAAAGTTTTAGATAGCGCAAAAAAATTACAAGCCATCGGTTGTTTTTGTATTGGCATCAATCAAGTGGATATAAAAGCTTGCAAACAAAAAGGGATTGCTGTTTTCAATGCCCCTTATAGTAATACTAGAAGTGTTGCTGAACTAGTCATTGGTGCATCCATTATGTTGATTCGAAAAATAGTGGATAAAAATAAAGCGGCTCATGAAGGCATTTGGAATAAAGAAGCCAAAGGCAGTTTTGAACTAAGAGGCAAAACAATGGGTTTAATAGGTTATGGAAATATTGGTACGCAAACAAGTATCATGGCCGAGGCCATGGGTATGAAGGTGAAGTTTTATGATACCGATGCAAAGCTTCCATTAGGAAATGCACAAGCGGTTAAATCATTGAAAGATTTGGTAAGTAGCTCAGATATCATTTCCATTCACGTGCCTGAAACCAATCAAACTAAAAATTTAATTAGTGTTGATGTAATCAAACAATTTAAGCAAGGTGCAATACTAATTAATTATGCTAGGGGAGAAGTGGTTGACTTAGATGCATTAAGTAAAGCCATCAAGTCAAAAGCGCTATCTGGCGCTGCTATTGATGTGTATCCTTGGGAGCCAGAAAAAAATGGAGATAAATTTGAAACCCCAATGCAAGGTTTATCCAATGTAATTTTAACACCACATATTGGTGGAAGTACAGAGGAAGCACAGGAAAATATTGGAGAAGATGTTAGTATTAAATTATACCAATATCTAGAAAGAGGCGTTTCAAACGGATCACATAGTATTCCGTCCATAAGTTTACCTCCTGTAGATGGCGCGCATCGTATTTTACATATTCATAACAATGTACCTGGTGTATTGAGTGCCATAAATACAGTAATGTCAAAGAATAAAATAAATATTGTTGGTCAATACTTGAAGACCAATGATGAAATTGGATATGTAGTTTTAGATGTGGATTCAAAATTATCTAAAACAGCTTTTGATTTATTGAAAGAAGTGAAACACACAATTAGAGCAAGAATGTTATATTAGTAGTTGGTGTATTCATAATTAAAAATGAGATAACATCATTTTAATTTCATCCAGATCCACACCCGTGCTTTGTAAATTTTCATTCATAGATGCTACTTTAAATTCCATTTTCGATGGATTATTTTTACGTGCAGAACTATGAATTTCCACAACCCCTGTTTGTAGCAAAATTTCATTGATATTATTAGCGCGTACACCACTTCCTGGCATAATAATAATACGTCCATTTGCTTGTTCCAATAATTGTTTGATTAATGGTAATGCATTGGCAACATTGGGCACTTGTCCACTTGTTAAAATTCGATGACATCCCGTTTCGATAATATCTTCAAGTCCTTGCATTGGATCAATACACCTGTCAAAGGCGCGATGAAAAGTTACTTGCATCGGTTTAGCTAAGGAAACTAATTCCGCAGTTCTTATTTTATCAATGCGCCCATCTGATTTTAATAGTCCAATCACCACTCCTTTAAATCCTAGTTCTTTTGCGACTAGGACATCTTGTTTCATGATTTGATATTCGATATCCGTATACAAAAAGTCACCGCCTCTTGGTCTGATGATTGGAAAAACAGGTACTGTTTGTTGTTTTGACATGGCCAGTAAACTTCCATAGGATGGGGTAGTACCACCTTCATTTGGATTTTCACATAGTTCAATTCTATGCGCACCCGCTTGAATGGCATCCAAGGCTGATTGAACAGAAAAAACAGCAATTTCTAAAGTGACTTTTGACATATAGTTGACTAAAATAGAAAAAGATTTAATCTAATGATTTTGCTTCGTACAATTTATTTCCTTCCTTGGTATGGACTGCATAATTAAATCCCTTGTGAAGTGAATATGAACCAAAATCACCATTCTTATTAACTGCAATAAAACATATTTGTATGTCCTTTGCTTTTTCTTTCTTGATTCTATTGATACGCTCCACAATAATTTTACAAGCTTCCGTAGGTGTTTTTCCTTGTCTCATTTGTTCCACTACAGCACTTGCACCTGCAACTCTAATTACATCTTCTCCTTGACCTGTGGCAACAACTGCACCCACTTCATTATCCACATATAAACCAGCACCAATAACAGGGGAGTCGCCAACACGACCACGCATTTTGAAACCTGCACCACTTGTGGTACATGAACCACTTAAATTACCAAAGCTATCTAATGCAATCATTCCAATGGTATCATGATTCCATTCTCCATTCGATAAACGATGTGGTGCCATTTTATTTGCATCTAATTGACTCATTGCATTTTTGCGTTCAATATTAATGACTGGTTTGTATTCTGATTTTTTTAACCAATTATTATATGAATTTTTAGCATCTTTGGATAATTCACCGGACTCCAATTTAAATCCTTGTTCCAACGCAAATTGTTGTGCGCCTTCACCCACTAACATCACATGGGGTGTTTTTTCCATGACTCTTCTTGCTACTGATATTGGATGTTTGATACGTTCTAAAAATGCCACACTACCACAATTAAATTCATGATCCATGATTGATGCATCTAAGGTTACATGACCATCTCTATCTGGATTTCCATTTAAACCAACGCAGCAGTTCATTTCATCTTCCGTAACCATGACACCTTTTTCAACTGCATCAATCGCTTTACCGCCAGCACCGAGTATGGTCCAAGCACCTACATTTGCTGCAATACCAGCATCCCATGTAGAAATTACAATTGGTTTTTTGACCAAATTTTTGGGAATGAAACCGGATAATGTAAAACTAGTAATTCCTATACCTCCTAAATTGATAAATTTGCGACGATCCATTTTAATGCAGCGTTTATGTTATTAAATAATCATGTTCAAGATACAAACAATGTGTTTATTTATGTAATTTTAATACAATAAATAATTATGCAACATTTATTTGATTTATATGGATGGGAAGTGAATGTGTATGATACAATTCAACAAGGTTTAATCAATAGAACATATTCTGTACAAACGACCAAAGGTGATTTTATTCTTCAATCCATTAATCATAATGTATTCAAAAATCCCAAAGCCATTGATGCAAATATCAATGCAATAGGTGCTTACATTAAGGAAACGAACCCCGATTACTTATATACGCATTTGTTACCTACGCTTCAAGGAAATACACTCATTGAATGGGAGGGTGGTTACTATCGAGCATTTAATAAAATTGAAGGGTATGCATTAAGTGTGCTTGATCATAAAGTACAAGTTGAAGAAGCGGCAAAACAGTTTGCCAAATTCACATATGTATTGAAGGATTTTGATGCCCATCGCTTAACAGATACATTGGTGCAGTTTCATGACTTGAATTATAGGTACCAACAATTTACAACTGCCATTCAAAATGGAAATGCACACAGAATTGAGCAAAGCCAGGAGGAGATCAAATTATTGCTTTCATGCAAGCACTATGTAGACACCTATAATAATTACATACATCATAAGGACGTAAAAAAGAGGGTTACACATCATGACACCAAAATCAGCAATGTACTATTCAATAAAATAGATGGTCAGGAACAGGCAATATGTGTGATTGACTTAGACACCACCATGTCCGGTTACTATATAAGCGATGTAGGCGACATGTGTCGAACTTGCTTATGTCCCGTTTCCGAGGAAGAAAGAGATTTAAATAAAATACGGGTGGATAGTGAAAAATGGCAAGCTTTAAAGACGGGTTATTTACATTATATGAAGGACGAGCTGTCTAATTATGAGATGGACCACTTCTTATTTGCAGGTCAATTCTTAATATATATGCAAGCACTACGCTTTTTGACCGATCATTTGAACAATGATAGTTATTACGGTGCATCCTATGAAGGCCAAAATTATCAGCGTACTTTAAACCAAATTCGATTATTGGAAGTCTATAACCAAAAAGGTTGAATTAAATAATTAAGTAGCAAGTAGTACCTCTATAGCGTATTAAACTATCTATTCTTCCTATTTCTATCTTAACATAGACCTATCTGATGTATATTCATGCTTATAATTAACATTATGTTAAATGCTATATTGAACAAATAATCCTTACTTACTCATTTTGTATTTTAATTAATTTTATAGCTTTATGTAACAAACCTTGATGACTTATTATTTCACCCAATAACCTACTATGAAAAACCTACTAATCTATTTATTTGTACTTACTATCTGTAGTCAAACCATTAGTTTAAAAGCCCAAAATTCTGTACAAAAAGCATCTACTTATGTGGGTGATCAAAAAAATGGTCTGCCTGATGGCAATGGCGTTTTGACGGATACTTCTGGTAATGTGTTCAAAGGCAGCTTTAAAAAAGGTAAAAAAGAAGGTTATGGCGAATTGAAATATAGAACCATATTTGATAAAGATAGTACCCTAGTTGGCTATTGGAAAAAAGACCAATACATTGGATTTTATGAATATCCTTATAAAGTAGTAAGTAAGTCCTATATGGTGAGTAATGCAAGTATTACAACGGAACCAGCCAATCCTAGTGGCAATATCATTGAAGTTAGTGTGGAATCGGTTTCAGGTGGATCAGCTACTTTAGCAGGTGAAATGCCTAAACCTACCTTAACGGAACATATATTCAATAAAGGGTCATTTCAAGAGATGTTTCCTAGAACTAATCAACAAAAAAGAAATACCTATATTTTTCAAAATGTCATCTTCCCTATTCAAGCCGTTTTTAAATTTGGAGGTGAAGATGTTACT
>RFZW01000082.1 GCA_009920495.1 Chitinophagia bacterium | reverse complement strand
AACATGAGTGTGCAACAATATATAGAATGGATGCCACAAATTTTATACAATCATCATCAGACCGGTCCTCCAGGCACAGTGGTTGCAGGGCCTCCTTATCGCGATCCTTTTAATCATGTGTATGATCCGTTATTAATGACAGGTATTGATGCATTGGGTGCTGCAATGAGTAATCGCTTGAACACAGAAAGCAAACCTGGTTATACGATGAAAGGCGGCTCAGTATATTCAACTTGGTGGAATGGCGGATTACGAACCACCGCATACTATCACAATATCATTGGTTTATTAACTGAAATTATTGGAAGCCCCACACCTTCCAATATCCCATTGGTGCCGCAAAGATTAATTCCGAATAGTGGACTACCTTATCCTATCCTTCCACAAAAATGGTATTTCAAAAATTCAATTGATTATTCTATTTCATTGAACTATGCAGTATTAAATTATGCTACACGTTATAAAGATGAATTGCTTTATAATATTTATACCATGGGACGTCATAGTATTGAAGCAGGTAGCAAGGATAATTGGACACTCTATCCAAAAAAATCAGAGGCGCTCAGTGAATTATTAAAAACAGAAAAAGTAACAGGCAAACTTGATTCTTTTCAATTAACTGTATTTAATAAAGTGTATAAAAATCCAGTAACGCGTGATCCTCGCGGATATATTATTCCAATTAATCAATCTACTACAGCCATTCAATTTGTAAATATTTTAATTAAAAGTGGTATTAAAGTGCATCGTGCAAATGCTGATTTTACAGTGGGTGAAAAAAAATATTTAGCGGGTTCCTATATTGTAAAAACAAATCAAGCATTTCGTCCACATGTGTTAGATATGTTTGAACCACAGGATCATCCCAATGATTTTTTATATCCAGGGGGTCCACCTGTGCGTCCGTATGATGCAGCGGGCTGGACGCCTGCGTTTACTATGGGTATTGCCTTTGATAGAGTGTTAGATGATTTTACAGGACCCTTTGAGGCATTGGCTTATGGTGCTATTCAAAAACCAGTGGGTAAAATAATTAACAGTCAGTATAATAGTTATGGCTATAACAAAATTAAGTACTGATTATGGTATTGTGTTTTCAACTTTTACAACGCCACCAACGGATACTTTAAATAAAATCCAACCTATTCGCATAGGCCTTTGGGATAAGTATGGTGGTTCCATGTCATCGGGTTGGGTGCGATGGATTTTTGAGCAATATCATTTCCCTTTTAAACTTGTCTACGCAAAGGAAATTGATGCTGAAAACTTAAATGCCAACTATGATGTTCTGGTTTTTGTAGAGGGTGCGATACCTGCATTAAAAACGGAAGCTTCATTTTCTTTCGAAGAAAGAGAGCCTAAATTAGAAGATGTTCCAAAAGAATTTCAACATACACTTGGAAGTATTACCGTAAATAAATCTATTCCTGCACTAAATAAATTTTTACAAAATGGCGGTAAAATTGTAACCATTGGATCAAGTGCGAATTTAGCTTATCATGTAAATGCACCTGTAAAAAATGCGTTGGTGGAAATGGTGGCAGGAAAAGAAAAAGCATTGCCAGGTGAAAAATTTTATATTCCTGGTAGTGTGATGCAAGTAACACTCGATAATAATAATGTGTCTAATTGGGGTATGAATGCAACCGCGGATGTTTACTTTAATGCTAGTCCTGTTTTTAAATTATTACCAGATGCAATTGCACAAAAGCAAATCACGCCTTTAGCTTGGTATGCTACCGGGAGTACATTAAGAAGTGGTTGGGCTTTTGGACAAGCCTACTTACAGGACGGAGTAGCTGCCTTTGAAACTAACGTTGGTAAGGGAAAATTGACTGTTTTTGGTCCGGAAATCACCTTTAGGGCGCAAACGCATGGAAATTTCAAATTATTATTTAATCAATTATATAAATAGGTATAATTCTATCTAACAACGCATAAATAAAGTTAAATGCCTGTAAATCATTGATTTACAGGCATTTTTATGTAAAATTTTAGTGCTAAAGGCATAGTTATGTAATAATTACACATCTTAACTACCTAAATTTTTAGAATTCAGCCTAGTAGACTAGCTTACACTCATTATTATATAAGAAAATAGGCATAATTTTAAGGTGAAATTATAGCCAAATGCTATATTTTTTTAACAAAAGTTTACAATTTATGCAAAACAAAGGATTATGCACTTTACTTCTGTTGCTCTTTTTAGGAGTGTCAGTTGCAAATGCACAACAAAAATCAGTTTCTGGTAAGGTTATCAATTCAGATAACACCCCATTGTCAAATGTGTCGGTTGTTATTAAAGGAACAAAAACAGCTACAACCACAGATAACAATGGTGCCTACGCGATCAGCGTTGCTTCAAACCAATCATTAAGCTTTAGCTTGGTAGGTTATGATACAAAAGAGGTTCGGGTTGGAAATTCAACTTCGATTAATGTAAAATTATCGGCAGTGGATAACACATTGGAAGATGTAGTTGTTACTGCGATGGATATTCGTCGTAATAAAAAAGAGTTAGGGTATTCGGCGCAAAGTGTAAAAGGTCAGGAATTAGCGGAAACACAACGTAATAATATTGTTAATAGTTTACAAGGTCGTATTGCAGGTTTAACGATTAATCCAACCTCAGGTTTAGCAGGCGCTAGTTCTCAAATAGTTTTAAGAGGATTTAATTCAATTGCATTAGATAACTCGCCATTATTTATAATAGATGGTATCATAGTAGATAACCAATCTGTTCAAGAAAATAATAGAAATACTGGTTATGCAACTAGTACCGGTCCATCAAGAGAAAATAGATCAAACGATTACTCAAATCGTATTGCTGATTTGAATCCGAATGATGTTGAGTCAGTAACGGTGTTGAAAGGACCAGAAGCAACCGCTTTGTATGGTAGCCAGGCAAGTTCGGGCGCGATTGTAATTACTACTAAAAAAGGAGCAAGTAGCGATGGTAAAATGAAGGTGAGCTATGATAATAGTTTTAGAACTTCTGTATATACAAGATATCCAAAAGTAATGACAGGTTACGATGCAGGAACCAATGGTGTTCCTAGTGACATTTTTAGTTATTTTGGTCGTCCTTTTACAGCAGATGTTCCTAAGTATGGCAACCTTAGATCTTTTTTCCAGCCTAGTACTTCTCTGACACATAACATTTCAATTGAGCAAGGAACTTCTAAAAATTCTGTGCGTTTATCTGGATCTTTTTTGGATGAAAATTCTCCTGTGCCTAACAATAATTATAAAAAATATAATTTAAGAGTAGTAACCAATCATAAAATTGGAAAAACTTTAGAAATTTCACCAAGCATAAGTTTTATTAAAAGTGGAAACGATAAACCTTTAAGAGGTGTTGGCGGTTACTTATTGAGCTTGTTGGTTTGGCCAGAAGATGATAATGCAAAAAACTGGCAGGATGGAAGTGGGTTTAAAAAAACATTGTTTAACTCAAATCCGAATGGTGAAGTCGATAATCCATATTATAATGTGGAAAGAAACAGAAGTAAGGATGAATTAACAAGAAGTATTGCAACATTAGCTGTAAATTATAATCCTACAAAATGGTTGTCGATAAGTGGTCGTGTAGGTTATGACAATTATAGTCAATCTGGATATACAAGATGGGATTCCTCATCTTATTTTTTAACAAGAGCTACTAAGGGCGCATTACAAAATTACTATCGTAATTTTTATGGATACAATCATACCCTTACTGCAACAGCTAAAAAAAGCTTTGGTAAAATTAATACCCGCTTGATGATTGGAAATATGTGGCAGGATTATGAAACACAAACAACCTCCGTATACGGTACCGATTTGTCTGACGTAAGTATTTTTGATAGTACTGTAACAAACCCGGTTACTAGAATTAGAAATAGTAATATGAATAGACAAGGCTTACCTAATTATAATATTAGTAGACAAGCTGCTTATTTTGGAGAATTCTCTGTAAACTATGACACTAAAATATTTTTAACTTATTCTCATCGTTTTGAAGAGTCATCCATTTTTCCTAAAAAGAGCCGTGCATATGATTACCCAGCTGGAAGCTTGAGCGTAATAATGTCAGACATCTTCCCTGCAGTTAAAGACAAATTGAATTATTGGAAATTAAGAGGATCATTAGCGAGCACTGCGCGTTCAAGTGCACCATATGCGAACCAAGCAATTTTAAATTTTAACACAGGTAGCGGTGCTGGATATTATTATGATTTTACAAACGCAAATCCCGAATTAGTTCCGGAGCGTCAAAAAACTTTTGAAATTGGTTCTGAATTTAAATTTAAAGGGAATCGTTTAAGCGCAGAAATTACTTATTACAAAACCCAAAATAAAAACCTAATTGCTGAAAATTTTAGAGCAAGTTATGGTACTGGATTTGTATTGAACACAATTAATGTGGGAGCAAACGAAAACTCTGGTATTGAAATGGTGTTGGATTATCAAGTCGTTAATAAAAAAGATTTCACTTGGAATACGCGTTTGAACTTTAACAGAATGCGTAATAAAGTAACAGAATTACCTTCGAGTGTTCCTGAATTTTATATTTCAGATACATGGTTATATGGTAATGCGCGAGGTGGTTTAACATTAGGTAATCCAACTACCACCATCACTTCATATGGTTACCAAAGAAATACAGCAGGGAGCATATTAATTGACCCAGCTACAGGCTTACCATTGGTTGATCCAAACTTTAAAGTAAGAGGAGATAGAAATCCTAATTTTACATTAGGATGGATAAATAATATCACTTTTAAAGATTTAAGAGTTTCATTTTTATGGGATTTAAGAGTTGGTGGCGATATATTTAATGCGACTGAAATGTATATGACATTAATTGGTCGTAGTCAAAGATCAGTGGATAGGATGACACCAAGAGTGGTAGCAGGTGTATTAAAAGATGGTTTAGAAAACTCTGCAAACCCTACTTCAAACAGTATTGCGGTGGTTCCTTACTATCAACAAACCTATTACACATCTATGCCGGAAGAAGAGTTTATCCAAAAAAATGTGAATGCGTTTAGATTAAGAGATATCACGTTTAACTACAACATTAAAAAATTCATGACTGAAGGTATTGCCAAGAACACAAAAACTTTCTCTGTGTTTTTAACAGTTAATGATGCAATCCTTATCACTAATTACAAAGGTGCTGATCCTGCTGTGGGTGGTGTCTCTGCAGGTAGCCGTGGTGTTGGTGCTTTTGGATTTGATTATGGTAATATGGGTGCGCCAGTTAGTTTTAACATGGGAATTAGAACCACTTTTTAATCTTTTAATATTGAATAACATGAAATATAATTTAAAACACATTTTAGTAGTAAGTGCATTGATACTATTCAGTACATCTTGCTCAAAGAAAATAGACGAGGCGTACGCCAATCCTAACTACGATACAAAGGCTGCTCCAGAATTAATGTTGCCTCAAATTGTTGCTTCAATGGCAGGAAACTATGGTGGACATGGACCTCTAAATGATGCTAGATATATTGGTGCATATATCCAAAATTTTGCATTCTCTAATACCAATAGTAATTTTGATAGAATGGGTTATACGAATAGTGCTGCAGACGTTGCGCAATCAACTTGGAGAACACATTACTATGATATTGGACAAAATAATGCGAGAATGATAGAGTGGGCTATTGAAAATAAGCAATGGGATTATGCAGGAGTTGGAAAGGCTGTTTTTGCTTGGAGCTGGTTAAATTTAACCACTTATTTTGGAGATGTAATTTTGAAGGATGCATTTAATACAAGTTTGGCTACTTTCAGATATGATACACAAGAGGAAGTATATGCTGAAGTAAGAAAAAACTGTTACGAGGCATTGTCTTATTTAAATAAGACTGGTGACAATGCAAGTCAAGCAAGTTTAGCAAAGGGTGATAGCTATTTTTATAACGGTGACGTTAATAAATGGAAAAAATTTGTGTATGGAATTTTAGCACGTTCTCACAACCATTTAAGTAATAAGTCTATTTACAAAGCAGATTCAGTTATTTATTATACTAATTTAGCAATGAAGGAAACGGCAGATGATGCAATGGTTAAATTTGCAGCAACTGCATTAAGTGCTACTAATAATTTCTTTGGACCATTTAGGGCTAATTTTGGAGGTACAGGCATTACTGCTCCTACTGCAATAAGACAAAGTGCTTTTATTGCGAATTTAATGAGTGGAGTAAATACAGCCTTCCCTGGTGTTAAAGATCCAAGAGCTATTTATTTATTAAGATTAAATAATAACAATACATTTAAAGGGGTTGAACCAAATAAAGGTCAAACTGCCTTAGCAGTGGGTGATAGACCTGAAAACTTACATGGGATATCTCAGTTCACTGGTGCCTCAAATACAACACCTTCCAATGATTTAAATTGTCGTTATATTTTTAGAAATAATTCTCCTATTCCAGTAATTACAGCAACAGAAGTAGCATTTATGCGTGCAGAAGCGTATTATCTTAAAGGAGATAAAGCAAATGCTTTAGCTGCCTATAAAGATGCAATCGGAAAACATTTTGATATGTTAATGACTTATTATAATACAAATGTTCCAACTGCCGATGTAATCACTGCCACGGTGAAAGCTAATTTTTTAGCTGACACAAAAGTAGTTCCAACTAATGCAAATGATTTGACGTTGTCCATGATTATGTTACAAAAGTATATTGCGCTTTGGGGTCATGGTACTTTTGAAACTTGGACCGATATGCGTCGTTACCATTATGTTGATTTGGATAAAACAACCGGCAAACAAGTTTATACGGATTTTGTAGCACCTTCTGGAACAGGCTTATTTGAAGATAATGGAGGAAAATTAGTATACAGAATGCGTCCAAGATTCAATTCTGAATATTTATGGAATATTGTAGAGTTAACTAGAATTGGCGCAACGCAATTAGATTATCACACTAAAGAACAGTGGTTTTCTCAAAAATAATAAATACTAAAAAAATAAATTATGAAAAAATCATTACAACATATATTTTTCGGAGTCTTAGTCGTTGTACTAGGATTAGCCGCTTGTAATAAGGATATTACTTATGTCGCTGAGCCTGTATCATCAAGTTCAAATGCTTACATCAAGTTTTTACATTTATCACCATCATTAGCTGCTATTACAGGTCAAGCTGATAACGTAACCTTGTTAAACTTAGATTTGAAATCAAATACCTATAGCAAAATTACAGGTACACCGTTGGCATATGAAAAATATTTTCCAACCACCACCAATGCTTATGCTACGATTCCTACAGGTATGCAAACTATAAAATTTAGTTTGGCAGCAGTAAGTCAAAAAGATTCAATGGAATTATTTTTAAAGAAAGTACAAATAGATGCTGGAAAGTATTACAGCTTCATTATTACCGACTCCATTAAATCAGAAACAAATAGTAAAGCAATGTTTTTACAAGATGATTTGTTGACATTGGGAGCATCTCAAATAGGCATGAGATTTGTACATGCTATTTGGAATGATACCGCCGCTAAAAACGTGGACATATTTTCTGTAAGAAATAATGCAAATATTTTTTCTGCACGAAGTGCAGGAACTGCAAGTACGTTTACTCCATTAAACTATTTTACAACTAGTGATACTTTAATTGTTAGACGTGCTGGTACTACATTTGCGTTAGCGACAATGAATAGTGCAACTTTTACGCCTGGTCGTAACTATACTTTAGTGTATAAAGGAAATGGTGCTGTGACTACTACAACAGCTAAGCCGCGTTCTTTGTTCATCTATGGTCACTAGGATAAAATAAAGTTTTTATAAAATAACCCTCGCGAATTCGCGAGG
>RFZW01000081.1 GCA_009920495.1 Chitinophagia bacterium | reverse complement strand
AAATCCCATCTAAATCCATCAATATGATATTGTGTTAGCCAATGTTTAACCACATTCGAAACTAGTTGCTTGGTTGCGGGTGATTCATGATTAAAATCATTACCTACATTAAAAGGATGTTTTGCTACTGTATTTAACCAAGGATTATTTGCAGCAGGGGCACTTGCCTTGCTGTCCCAATACATTTGTGCTAATGGAGAAGATCCAAACACATGATTTAATACCATATCCATAATTACTGCAATTCCTTTGGCATGCGCAGAATCAATAAATTCCTTAATCGCTAGTTCAGTACCATAAAATTTATCGGGTGCAAAAAAGTAGCTTGAATTATACCCCCAACTATCATTACCCTCAAATTCTGAAAACGGCATAAGCTCAATAGCATTAACACCTAATTTTTTTAAATAGTTCAAACTATCCTTTAATGTTTGGAAATTTTGCTTTTGAACAAAGTCGCGCAGTAGCAACTCATATATAATTAAATTCTTTTTATTAGGTCGAACAAATCCCGCATCCTTCCATTGGTATTTGGGCTTGGCAGTTTGAAAGACGCCTACAATACCTGTTGTTTTGCCCGTTGGATAGGCTTTTAAATTAGGGTACGTAGCTGCAGGAATGCTCGCATCATTATTCGGGTCTAATATTTTTTCAGTGTTATAATCAGCCACTCTTAAATTATCATCAATCAAATATTGATAAGCATATTCTTGTCCGGCTTTTAAACCATTTATTTTTATCCAGAAGCGCGCACTATCTTTTGTCATGTTCATGACATCTGATAAAGTGGGTGTCCAATTATTAAAATCACCCATCACCGTAACACTCGTTTTTTTAGGCGCATATAAAACCAAGGTGACAGATGTATCACCCGCATGATAATTAATACCATCACTAACACCTGAAGGCAAATCCTTAATTGAAATTGCACCCGCTACTAAAAAACCCAAAGAATCTTTTGAAGTTGTTGAACCATTATCACCTACCACCAACACTTTTTGTGTACCTAATCGATTAATAATTTTAAAAGCCGATAAGGAACTTGTATTGGTCATTGACTTTAACAATGTGTCATTGAAATAAATGGATAAATTTGCGTCAGCACTCGCCTTAGCATTGATAAATATCGTATCCCCTATGGCTTTTTTTATTGCTTCAAATTGAGGCTGGTAAAGTGGTTGCAGAAATGGCGTATCAATTTTAACTTGAAATTGATTATCCACCACTGATAAAAACATATCTGAATTATCTTCATTGGCTAGTTTAACACCAGCTGCTGTTCTAAATAAAATGGCAATTTTTAATATTTTTTCTGAAGCATCCGTGATACCAAAAAATGCTCTTAAGTTTCCTGGTATCGTATAAGTCCATTTATTATTTCCAATCGAAGTACATTTAATTCTAGCATCCGTTCCACCCCACACTGAAAAACTGGGTACATATTTCCAAGCGCTACTATTGGCACTTAAGTTGGTAATGACGCCAATATGAACATAAACATCGCCCGTAAAATTTTGTAAATTTTTATTTCCCTTATTCGCATCAGCAGTAATCAAAACATTGTTGCTCGACTCCAAAATAAAATTTGGATCGGTTTTTAATAGCTGCCCATTGGCATTCATTACTGTTGTTAAACAAAACAAAGCAATTAGTTTTTTCATTTATCAAGCAATCAATTTCAGCAATCGTGGTAATGTGTATATTTTACACATATGTAATTTATTAAAAATAGGTGTAAAACATACACATTTAATCATATTTATTATTATATAATACATATAAATGTGAATTATAATATTTTATATTTTTTATATGTTATATTGTTAAATAATGAATTAACACTAATTTGACATTTTGGAATTTTAAATACTTACCTGTATATACTAACTATCATTAGTTATATAATTTTAAATTTTATGATTTAAGGATGTTCGATTTTTATATTTTGTTTAATTGATTACCAGATGATTTCATATGATGAAAGAGTAGGCGGTGTGTTTCATTGAATTAAATATTTTGAATTAAGTTCAAATTAAATTCAACATTGAATTTATTATAAATTCTCACCAGTCCACCCAATATAGTGGGGGCTTGCAGTTCAAAATCAGAAAAGATAAAATTTCGTTGCCCATTAAGAATGAGAAACTTTCCATTTTTTTGAATCTTATATAATATTTCAAATTTTTTTGCAACCCCGCCCAGTTCAATTTCTACGACACCTTGTATGTGATCCTTATTTGAAGCAAAATTGGGTAAATGATCAAGTGATAAAAATTTGACAACTAAAAATGGAAATTCGTTTGATTTCAAAGTGTTTCTAAAATTTCGGGTAATAATGAAATTATGACAGTCAATAGTATTGATATCGATTTTAATTGCACCCTTTAATGGTATATGCTTAGCATTATTGATAAACTCATTAAAGATAATGGTATCAGAGGCGGCATACCCAATAACATCGCATTTAAAATCATGCACATTGGAACTTCCTAAAATTTTTAAAGTACTTGTTTTTTCTATATTCCATTTTATAACCGAGCTATTATTAATTGCTATTGGTTCATTGTTAAATAAAAAAAAAGAAGTACTAATGGTTGTCAACCATATATTGAATAATGAAAGTATAATCATCATCAAAATTTAAAATGTTAATTTAAATGTTTTGAAATAAAAGAGCTCCTACAGAAATATGTAGGAGCTCTTTTTGATCTAGGAATTAAAATCCAACTACTGCTTCAATAACGAAGCCTTTGAACTTACCCCCTGCACGATAATCTGTAGATAAGAAATCTTTGTACTCTTGATTTACATATTCCGCTTTCATCAAAACATTCTTTGTTATGAAATAACCACCACCAATCACTGTTCGGTTAATTGTTATATCATTTGTATATGCTGCACTTGGCTTATTACTAACTGTATTGTATTTTGCTCCAATATAAAATTTTTCATTGGCACCAAAACGATACAAACCTTCTAATGCAAATTGGTTAGCAGTTCTTTCTGCTGTCTCAGTTTTACTACGACCTTTTGCAGTTTCATATGTTAAAAATGTTTCAAAACCACGCACTTTAGCAAATCCGTTAAACATAACTGCAGTAATTTTTTTGCTAAACCCTGGATTGTATCTTCCAGAGCTCATCATAGCAGTATATGCTTTGGCAACGCCTGCAGCGTCTTGTCCAACTTCCATCACATTTTGGTAATTTGAACCAGTACGATCACCACTATACAATGTTAATCCACTTCCCGCATTACTACTATTGGTATACATACTAGCTGAAAAACGCAAACGCACGTCATCATTAATTTGTTTATCAATACCCCCTTTTAAAATTAAAGAAGGATTTCTATTTACATTAGCATCTTGAGTTGTTGCATAAGTAGAATCTACATGTCCTTTTATCATACCATTCGTAACACCTAACATTCCAAACAAACCATTATTTTGTAAGTAAATTTCACCGCCAATTTCTGTAGCAAAAGCATCCATAATATTACCCTCCATAAATGGAGATTGTATTGTATTTCCACCATCAGGACGACGGAAGTGTGCATCACCATAGTTCACTTCAAAATGCCCTACTTTGATAGTTGCATATTTCATTAAATTATCCCAAAACTCGCCCTTGAATGGCAATTTGTCTATTTGTAAGTAGCCCCCTTTAACCCAAAACTCATTGTGGTGACGCGCTGACATGTAATTAGTCACATTCAAAGTAATACCATCAGCTAATTGTGCATCAATAAACAAGTTTGCTTGTGCTGTCATCAAACCAGGTTGCAATTTAAATAACCTACCTGTATTCGCAGTTTTGATTGTTGATAAAGTATTTTCATGTTGGATACTTTGATATTGTTGTGTAAATCCTGCACCAAAACGAATTTTTTTACCAGTGTATTTAACGGAGGTGTCCGCTTTTGTAGTTTCAAATACACCAATTCCGTTTTGACTATATGGTCGCCAAAAGGTTGGGTTACCATAACCAAAAGTTTCATCTTCGGTTTTGGTTTGCGCATTTGAAATTAATGGTAACATAATCGCTGCCAATAATAAATACCTTGCTGTTTGTTTAATAATTGTTCTCATATGTTCTTATTTTAAATTATGAAATAATTGTGTCCTATTTTAATTTTATTGAAAAATGTATTTGAATTTCATCGCCTGTTTTTATTGTTCCAAATGCAAAAGAAGGTGCTTCGATATCATAGTCTGACATTTTAATAGATTTAACCCCATAACTTGTAAAACTTTTTTCTGAAGGGTTATATTTAATTGTAGCTATTAGATCTGTTGTTCTTTTTTTACCCGAAACCATCATTTGCCCCATTCCTTTAAACTGATAGGTAGTGGCATCCACTGGCGTTACCGTAGCCGAAGTGAGTACAAAACTTATTGTTGGAAAACTGGTAACTTTTAATGATTTATATGCTATTTTATCCATCAATACCCCTTTGGTACTTTTCAATGTTTCAGCACCAGCTGAAAACGATAAAGAAGCTACTCCAACTAATTTTTCATTTGTTAGGGTCATAATGGCTTCCGCTTTACCTTGCTCTGAATTCATGGTCCAATCATGCATGGTTGAGGTGCCGTCAATCTTTATTGAACCGTTGGATGAAGCAACTTTTAATTGACTATGGCTAATAAATGGGATTAGTGTGAGTATAGACAGCAATACAAGAAAAAGTGATTTATGTAATTTCATAGCTAATATTTTGATTAAATAATGACCATGACTGGCCTTAATTTGAACACAAAACTATTTGCTAAAATGAAAGTAAAATATGAGTTACATCAACCATTTAGATGACATAAGTCATTCCTACAATAAATTTTGTTTGTCTATAAATTATAACAATTGGGGATTCGACAACTTACTATTTGCCGATACAGAATTTGGAAAAAATAAAATCCAATTGATCTTCGCTGGTGATTTCACCTGTAATAGTGCCTAAATAATGCAGTGCTTGTCGAATATCTAATGCGAGCAAATCGCCAGTAACATTTTGTATTAAACCAGTTTCTACATCATTCAATGCGAGTAGTAATTTTTTTAAGGAACTAACGTGTCTCGCATTGGTAACAATCGTACCTTCTTTTTTTAATTGATCCCCTACCACTTTTTGCGTGATGGCATGTTTTAATGCTGCTATATTATTTTTATCTTTTGCAGAAATGAAAATAATATTTTTAAAATTATTAAAATTGTTCACAACATCCGATGTAGTCAAATCCATTTTATTCCCCACCAATATAATTTTATCTAAGCCAATCTCCTTTTCCCAAGTATGAATTTGTTCCGGACTTGTGGCATTTACATCAAACAATGCAATTACAATATCTGCTTGAATAATTTTTTCTTTACTCTTATCTATACCCATCTGTTCAATTACGTCTCCCGTTTGCTGCCGGATACCAGCAGTATCAATTAATTTATACAATACGCCATCTATATTTAATAGCTCTTCCACAGTATCCCTGGTGGTTCCTGGAATTTCACTTACTAAGGCTCTTTGCTCATTCAGTAAAGTGTTTAACAAAGTAGATTTCCCTGCATTGGGTTTGCCGACAATGGCCACCTGTACCCCATTCTTTATTACATTTCCTAATTTAAAGGATTCCAACAGAATGCTTGTTTTCAATTGCAATTGTTGCACTAAAACTTCCAACTCTTTTTTATTTGCAAATGCAACATCTTCCTGTGAAAAATCAAGTTCTAATTCAATCAACGCAGAAAATTTAATGAGCTTTTCACGCATTAATTTTAAATCATCTGAAAATCCGCCCTTTAAATTATATAAAGCTGCTTGACGAGATGCTTCTGTATTACTCGCAATTAAATCAGCTACCGCTTCTGCTTGTGTCAGATCTAATTTTGCATTTAAAAAAGCCCTTTGCGTAAATTCACCGGGTTTTGCAAGTCGTGCACCCTCCTGTATCATTAATTGCAATAAACTATCCTGAATAAAAGGAGAACCATGACATGAAATTTCAACCACCTCCTCACCTGTATATGATTTTGGTGCGCGATATAATGTGACCACTACTTCATCAATCACAATATTGTCAAATTCAATTTTACCAAAATGAACGGTATGTGTTTTTTGTAACAGTAAGTTTTTCTTTGGAAATACGCTATTGACAATGTCAATGGCACTTGCGCCACTTAATCTTATTACTGCAATAGCGCCAATGCCAGGCGCAGTAGCCAAGGCAACAATCGTATCATTCCAATTACTTATATTTTCGCGCATATGCAAAGGTAACTTTTTGGCGTTTATTTCACCCTCAAATAATTGCAGCTATGCTTAATTAATTACAAGGCAAAAAAAATCCTTCTCGATACAACGAGAAGGATTTTATATTTTTTATTCGTTTGAATTAGTCTTCTGAAACCATGAAAACAATGGCTTGACGATGGCGGTAAATTACATTACGACCATTTTGTACAGCTGGCTTCCATTTTGGACCTCTTTGGATTACACGAACGGCTTCATCTTTTGTACCATATCCTGGATCATTTTCTGCTTTTACTTCAGAAATTGCACCATCTTTTGCTACGATAAAAGATACAACCACACTATATTTTCCAGTAGGGGCACCATTTTCAACTGGCAAATCCCTATTTAAGGTTCTTTCCAAATAACGAATCCAACCTTGTTGTCCGCCTGGGAATTCAGCAGGTATTTGAACTACGGTGAAAATTTTATTTTCATCGTCATCCTTTGGTGCTTCCACGATAGCAGTGCTTTCAACTGGCGCAACCACACCTTCATCCTTTGTTCCCTCTTGGTTAAATGTACCAATTTTGGTATCCTCTAATTTTTCTACTTCCTTAATTTCATCTTCTTCCTTCACTTCCTCGTCTTTTACAATCTTAGGTGGTGTGAATTTAGTGACTTCCACTTTTGGCGGTTCTTGCTTAGGCGGAGGTGGCGGTGGTGGTTCAGGTTTTTTCTCATCCTGAACATTTTCTAATGAAAGATCCACAGCAACCACTTCAGCTTGTTTTTTCTTGATAGAATTAGAAAGTATTGCACCTGCAGAAAGTAGCAAAGTAAGCCCCAACATACCAATCATTCCTGTCTTGATACGTTTATTGTATGTTTTGCGAAGTTCGTAAGCACCATAATCCTTATTTCTACCTTCAAAAACCAGGTCTAGAAAATCGGCGGTTAATATTTTATTTATATCCATTTTTAATGCTTTTAATTGCACTCTTATCAGAAATAGAAACTAGTTGCGCCTCACCTTCTGAAATATCTACTAATGCATATTTTTTAACTACATTAATAGCCATCTCATCCAAAATATCCACTACATTTTGATAATTGCAGTCGGCACTAGGTTTGATAACTACTACGAAATCTTTTTCTGGATTTTCAGCGTCTCTAGAACGGCTTCTTACATCCGCCTTCTTTTTTAATATGATTTCACGAATTGAATTTTCTCCATTATATGATGCCGACAAAAAATTTGAACCGTCTGGTTTTAGTTGCCCCTCATAATAATAGATATGATTATCCGCACCCATCATAATAGTAAGTACGCCTGATTCCTTCGCTTTGTTTTGGTCCTCTGGAATTACTTTATCATCAGGCAAAAACAGTTTGAATGCTGTTGGCTGACTCATTGTAGTAGTGAATATAAAAAAAGTAATCAACAAAAATCCTAAATCCACCATCGGTGTTAAATCCACACGCGTTGATAGTTTTTTTCCTTTTTTGACTCCTGGTCCTTTTTTATGGCCACCGCCCGAGGTATCTAATTCTGCCATATCAGTAACTTTTTATTAGTTATTAAATTTAATTATCCTGATCATCCCCAGCCATTGACTTTTTGTAAAGTTCAGATCCAACAGGGGCATTTTCAGGATTGGTTACCATTTGGAATTTCAATAAATCGTTTTTCTTAAATGCAACAATTACATTTTTGAATGAAGGATATTTAGACACATTGTCCCCTTTTAATAAAA
>RFZW01000009.1 GCA_009920495.1 Chitinophagia bacterium | reverse complement strand
GCAACTAACGAGCCCAAATTAAAGCGGCATTCGATTTTATATGAGTAAGAAACAATTATTTACACTTGAATTTCCTGTGAGATGCTCTCCAAATATATTATTTGAGTTTTTATCTACTGCATCTGGATTACAAGAATGGTTTGCTGATAAAGTGGACGAATGGGAAAACGTTTTCAGTTTTTCATGGAACGGGGGTGTACCTGACAAGGCAGAATTATTAGACCAAGAAGCAGATAAATTCATCCGATTCAAATGGTTGCATAGCGAGAAAAATGAATACTTTGAATTCAGCATTGAGAAAACGGAAATCTCGAATCAAACCATTTTGATCATCAGCTATTTCATCGCGTTGGTGGTAGCTAGCTAGTACTTTAACATTGTTCAAAAAATTAGACATACTAATTCTGCGCGCATTCATTGCGCCGTTTTTGGCAGCCTTGGCCATTTGTATATTTGTGTTAACGATGCAGTTTTTTTGGTTGTACATTGATGACCTAGTAGGCAAAGGACTTGACTTTATTACCATTATAGAATTAATCGGACTGGTATCTGTAAGCACTTTCACCACTGCACTTCCATTGGCTTTACTATTTTCTTCTATTATGACTTTTGGTAATTTAGGGGAAAGCTTTGAACTGGTTGCCATTAAAGCTGCAGGTATTCCATTAACGCGATTTATGCGTCCCTTATTTTTATTTGCCGTTTTATTAGCCGGACTTGCTTTTTTGTTTGCGAATAATATCATTCCGGTAACGCAAATGAAACTCACCAATTTAAAATATGAAATTATTGTCGCCAAGCCCGCTATTGATTTAAAAGAAGGTGTTTTTTATGATAAGATAGATGGCTATGTTATTAAATTAGGGAAAAAAGAAGCGAACGATAGTATTATACATAACATTGTAATTTTTGAGAAAAGATATGGACTGCAAGACAACTATTTAATTGCAGAATCAGGCGTAATGCGCGTTTCTTCCAATAAAAAGTTTTTAGAATTTATCATGTATAATGGATGGCGATACCAAGAAAGAGGCCTTCGATCCACGACCAATACAGAATTTACCAGACTTTATTTTAAAGAGTATAAAAAAGTATTTGATTTGAAAAGCTTTCAAATCAATAAAACAAATGATATTTTATACGATCCTAAAATGCTAAGTGTTCGACAATTAGGAAAGGCAATCGATTCTATTTCCAATATGGATAGTTTTTTTGTAAAAAGAACGGAACAAGAGTTGACCCCCTACTTACGTTTTTTGCTATACAAAGACAGCACTCAATTATTTGGCAAAAAAGAATTAAAATCGCCTATTAAAAAATTAGCCCAAATGATCCCTGATTCTGTTGCGAGGGGTGTCAGCGAAGCGGCGGGCTATCAATTGTCCTCCATTGATAATAATTTTAAAATGCTGGGACAAATTTATACTGAAAATAAAAATGCAGTAGCCATACATAGTATTGAATGGCATCGAAAATTCACTTTATCAATTGCGTGTTTAGTATTGTTTTTAATAGGCGCACCGCTTGGATCCATTATTCGAAAAGGAGGATTGGGTACCCCCATGATTTCAGCAATCATATTTTTCGTTTTCTTTTTCCTATTCAACAATTTTGGCGAAAAATTGGCCAAATCAGGACAATGGTCAGTATTTAATGGGATGTGGTTGTCCTCCATGATTTTAGTCCCCATTGGTTTGTTTTTAATTTATAAAGCTATGCGTGATTCCCAGCTATTTAACCAGGAATTTTACTACCGACTTTTACAACCAATTAAGGTAACTTTACAGAAGTACTTTAAAAAATAAAATCATGTCAAATTCAACCCAAAATCGACGCCAGTTTATTAAAACATCTGGTAAAGCGGGTATGGCTATTGCGGCTATGCCCATCTTTTCAACCATAGCAACCAATAGTTTGGATATAACGGCCTATCAGCAACATCCGTTGCCATATGCTTATAATGCATTAGAGCCATTTATAGATGCGATGACCATGGAAATTCATTACACAAAACATGCAGCAACTTATGCGACCAATTTGAAAGATGCTTGTGTGGCTGAAAAAGTGGATACTACCCAAATGGCATTCACTGATTTGATAAAAAATATTTCACATTACAGTCCTAAAATGCGTAATAACGCTGGTGGTCATTATAACCATGAGCTATTCTGGCAATTAATGAAGCCAGCACCCGCAACTTCGCCTTCCGGAACTTTAGCGGATGCAATTACAAAAACCTTTGGCTCATTTGACGCATTCAAAACTGCTTTTGGTGATGCAGCAAAAACAAGATTTGGAAGTGGTTGGGCTTGGTTAATTATTAAAAAAGAAGGTGGCTTAGCCATAAGTTCTACGCCTAATCAAGATAATCCGTTGATGGATATCGCGGAAGTAAAAGGTTTCCCAATACTAGGATTGGATGTTTGGGAACATGCTTATTATTTAAAATACCAAAACAAGCGTCCTGACTACATCAATAATTGGTGGAATTTGGTGAATTGGGAATTTGTACAAAAAAGATACGATGAAGCAAATCATTAATTAGTTTCAAAGTGCAACCTTACATTAGTATAATTATATTTTTATCAATTTCCCATAAGTGCAAAAATCAAAACAAAATTTAAAAATTCAATTTTTTGTTACTAGTTTAAGTATCGTATTGTTTGTACTTAAATTTGTTGCTTACTATATGACCCATTCCTTATCCGTATTGTCGGATGCCTTGGAAAGTATTGTAAATGTAATGGCAGGATTGATTGGATTATACAGCTTATATGTAGCTTCAAAACCCAAAGACAAAGACCATCCCTACGGTCATGGAAAAGCAGAGTTTATCTCTGCCGCTTTTGAAGGCAGTTTAATTATAACCGCAGGTGGGATTATTTTATACGAGTCCATCATCACTTTTTTTGAACCGAGTAGTTTACACAACTTAGACAATGGTATTTGGGTGTTGCTATCCACTGCGGTATTAAATATGGTTGCTGGATTAATTGCAAAAGCCATAGGTAAAAAAAATAATTCATTAGCACTTACTTCTAGCGGACAACATTTATTAATAGATAGTTACACTACTTATGCAGTGGTTATTGGTATTGGGCTTGTATTGTATACTGGGTATAATGGTATAGATACTAGCATAGCTGTTGGCATGGGCATATGGATCATCTACAATGGTTATAAAATTATTCGAGAATCGCTTGCAGGTATTATGGATGAAGCAGATATGGCATTATTGGACGCGGTTATACAGGAATTAAATTTATCTCGACATACACACTGGATTGATTTACATAATTTGAGGGTAATTAAATATGGCGCATTAATGCACATTGATTGTCATTTAACAGTGCCTTGGTATTTTAATGTAAATGAAGCACATGCCGCAGTAGATGAATTTACGAAATTGATAAAAAATAAATTTGGAGATAGTGTTGAATTTTTTGTGCATACCGATGGTTGTATGCCTTTTAGTTGTGCAATTTGCACGATTGAAAATTGCGAAAAACGAAATGCCCCTTTCAAACAAAAACTAGCATGGAATAGAGAGAATGTACTATCAGATTTAAAACATCAATTAGTATAACCCTTCAAAAATATTTGATCAATAACAAAAGCTATCAAATACCCATTTGTAAAAAATATTAATTGAAATAAATAAAATACTTAATTAAAATTAATTCAAAATGAATCCCTGGAAACAATACCAAGACCAAAACAAGGAAAGATTCTTAGCAGAACTTTTAGCCTTATTACGCATACCAAGCATCAGTGCAAAGTCAGAACATAATGGCGACATGCTTACTTGCGCAAAAGCAGTGGAACAAGCACTAAAACAAGCAGGTGCGCCGGTAACTAAAATTTATGAAACTGAAGGACATCCCATTGTCTATGGTGAAATTATAACAGATCCCAGCTTCCCAACGGTACTTGTTTATGGTCATTATGATGTACAGCCTGCTGATCCATTGGAACTATGGCATAGCAGTCCATTTGATCCAACAATTAAAGATGGTAAAATATATGCACGTGGCGCTTGCGATGATAAAGGGCAATTTTACATGCATGTGAAGGCATTAGAAATAATGACGCAAACAAAATCACTTTGTACGAATATAAAATTCATTATTGAAGGGGAAGAGGAAATTGGAAGTCCAAATTTAGCGCAGTTTGTAAAAGCACATACGGACTTGTTAAAGGCAGATGTTATTTTAATCAGTGATACTGCAATGATCAGTATGGACACACCATCGATTGATATTGGAGTGCGTGGATTAAGCTATATTGAAATTGAAGTCACTGGACCCAATCGCGATTTGCATAGTGGTGTATATGGTGGTGCAGTTGCTAACCCTATCACTATTTTATCAAAAATGATTGCATCCTGTCATGATGAAAATAACCATATCACTATTCCAGGTTTTTATGATGATGTATTATCTTCCACCGACGCGGAAAGAAAAAAAATGGCCGAAGCGCCATTTGATGAAACGGAATTCAAAACAGATTTAGGCATTCAACAACTTTGGGGTGAAAAAGGATACAGCACCAATGAAAGAACTGGAATTAGACCCACACTTGAAGTAAATGGCATATGGGGCGGCTACACAGGAGAAGGTGCAAAAACAGTTTTGCCATCAAAAGCATTTGCTAAAATATCTTGTAGATTAGTACCCAACCAATCTTCTGAAAAAATAACCAGTATGATATTAGCGCATTTTAAAAAAATAGCGCCTGCATTTGTTACTGTGAATGCATTTGAACATCATGGTGGGGAACCCTATATTACACCCATTGATTCCCACGAATATCAAAGTGCGGCAAAAGCGATCGCTGCTACTTTTGGTAAGGACCCTATTCCAGTGCGTGGTGGTGGTAGTATTCCTATTTGCGCATTATTTGAAAAGGAATTAAATGTAAAAATTGTTTTTATGGGTTTTGGGTTAGATAGCGACAACTTGCATAGCCCAAATGAAAAATATGATATTGTTAATTTTTACAAAGGCATTGAAACCATTCCTTATTTTCATCAGTTTTTTGCAGAAAAAAAATCCTAATGCATGCGGGGGCAGGAAACCATAAAAAAAGCGGAGAAACAAAAAGTTAGATTAGACAAATACTTGTGGTGTATCCGTATTTTTAAAACCCGAAGTCAAGCAACAGAAGCCATTGACAAAGGGCGCGTTAAAATTAAAGGAGAACCCGTCAAAGCCTCACGTGCAGTAGTCGTGGGGGACGAATATGAAGCCAGAACAGAGCATAAAAACTGGGTCATTAAAGTAACTGGGTTACTGGAAACAAGAATGGCCTATATAGAAGCCATTAAATATTACGATGACCTCACGCCCATTGAAGAATTGGAACGCGTTAATCAAGTGGCATCAAGCTTTCATACAGGAAAGCGATTAAGTAAAATTGGCCGGCCAACCAAAAAAGACCGACGCGATTTAGGCGATCTTTTAGGCTAAGCGCAGAAACAAGAAATAGAAAAATTAGGCGTCTATAATGTTTCTTTTATCTTTACACTATGACCATTGAAATTTTAACCGTATTACCAGAATTATTAACGAGCCCTTTTGAGCATAGTATGATGAAGCGTGCACAGGAAAAAGGTCTGCTCACCATTAAAATACATACGCTCAGGAAGTGGGCAATTAATAAACATGGACAGGTGGATGATTATCAATATGGTGGTGGTGCTGGCATGGTGATGATGTGCGAACCCTTAGCAAATGCAATTGACGAATTACAAGCAGAAAGCAAATTTGACGAGATCATTTTTATGACCCCCGATGGTAAAAAACTGGAGCAAAAAGAGGCAAATACACTTTCGCTTAAAAATAGAATATTAATTATCTGCGGTCACTATAAAGGCATTGACCAACGCATTCGTGATTTATATGTGACGCGCGAAATTTCCATTGGCGATTATGTATTAAGTGGTGGTGAATTGGCCGCCGCCGTTTTGGTAGATGCAATAGGTCGTATTATACCAGGGGTATTAAATGATGAAACCTCCGCCTTGACCGACTCCTTTCAAGATAACTTACTGGCGCCGCCTGTATTTTCAAGACCTGTTGATTTTAGAGGTTTACAAGTGCCTCCTATTTTATTGTCGGGTGATCCTAAAAAAATTGAAGCTTGGAGACAAGAGCAAGCACTTGAACGAACCCAACAACGCCGTCCTGACATTCTAGACCAATAATAGACCGCTTATACTTTTATTTTTATATAAGCGCTATCCTAATAAGGATAATTAATATACATATCTGATATTTGCTTAAAATTATTTAGCACAATGCGCTTGATCAGAATCCTTGTTTTTTATTGTCTTTCAATTGCTTTTGCAACAAAATGTCAAGCACAAAAAATCACTGAATTTCAAAAAGACTATCAACTTGATTTAATTAAAACAACAGCCGTCATTAAAATTGATGGTATTTTGGATGAAGCAATTTGGGCTAGTGCAAATTTGACCCATGTTGATAATAAAAAATTTCCCAATAATATAGGAGAAGCAAAAAGAAAAACGGAAGTACGCTTGACTTTTGATGACAAAAATATTTATTTTGCCTTTAAAGTTTACGACAGTGGTACCGCTATTATCAAAAGTTTAAAAAGAGATGTAGGGCATGATGGAAATGATGGTATTGGTATTGTACTTGACCCATTGAATCAAAAAACAAATGGTTTCTTTTTTGTATTAAGTGCCTTAAATGTCCAATCCGAAGATCAATTAAGTAGTTCCACAGACCGGATGAGCGATTGGAGTTGGGACACAAAATGGTTTTCAGCAACCAAGGACTATGGCAATTTTTGGGTGGCTGAAATTATGATTCCTTTAAAATCATTAAGGTATGATCCGAATCAAAAACATTGGGGCATCAATTTTATTCGTATTGATGCAAAAAATGTTGAATACAATACTTGGGCCAAAGTGCCCCCTACATTTAGGTCCTATGATTTAGGTTATACAGGTGTGATACATTGGCCGACTGCGCCTCCCATGAATTCAAATAATTTGATTATTCAGCCTTATATCACTGGTACTGCCAATGAGGATAAGCAAAATAATAAAACTTTAAACGCCAATGGTAATGCAGGTTTTGATGCAAAAGTGGCATTAAATACTTCTCTAAATTTAGATGTTACTGTCAATCCCGACTTTTCACAGGTGGAAGTGGATCAACAAGTAACCAACTTAACGCGCTTTAATATTTTTCTTCCTGAAAGAAGAAATTTTTTCATTGAAAATTCTGACCTATTTGCCAATTTTGGAATTCCTCCAGTACGCCCTTTTTATTCAAGGACCATTGGATTAGATAAGCAAGGAAATAGAATTCCCATTTTATTCGGCGCCAGACTGTCTGGGAATTTAGCACCAGGAACCAGAATTGGTGCTATGAATATGCAAACTGGAAGACAAGGAGATTATAGTCCTGAAAATTTTTCCGCCTTCACTTTACATAAAAGAATATTAAAAAGGTCTTTAATTAAAGGCTACTTTTTAAATCGCGAAAATTACATTTCAAAAGAAGAAGCATTAAAAAATCCTTTGGACAGATATGGTCGTAATGCAGGTATTACATTTGAATACTCAAATGTTCCAGGAAGTTTTAGTTCATGGGCAGCCTACCATCAGTCTATGAAGGCAAATATTACAGACCTAAATTCCTATGTTGACATAGGAATAGCTACTAATCGCAAGCATTGGAATACCGTGCTTGAATTTGGGAATTTAGGTAAAAACTATTACACCGATATGGGTTTTGTTGAACGTATTAATAATTACGATGCCTTAAGAGATACAGTTATAAGAATGGGTTATAAAAATAGTTTTGTTCAATTAAGTTATTTAACACAACCGCCGAACGGAAAAGTTGGAAAATTTGAAGTGCAATTAGAAAACTATACTGTACTGAATCCCGATAATACCTTAAATGAAAGTACGACCGACTTTGGCATACAGACCGACTTTAAGAACTCCTCCAATTTAAAAGCGAAATTAGCAAACAATGTAGTGGATTTAATATTTCCCACGTCATTCACAGGCGGCACCCCTTTACCTGCGCAAAGATACCAGTATAGCCAATTTTTAATCAGCTTTATGTCTGATACACGTAAGGAGTTAGGTTGGTTTGGAGATGCTAGAATTGGTCATTTTTATAACGGGACGATTAGAGGAATTAGTGCCGGAATTCAATGGCGTAATCAGCCTAATTTAAATATCCGACTGAGAGCAGAACTAAACAATATTGTTTTGCCTGGGAAATATGGCAGCACCAAATTATTATTGATTGCGCCTCGGATTGAATACAATTTTAATACACAGTTATTTTGGACTACTTTTATACAATACAATACCCAAAGCAATAACTTTAATATTAATAGTCGTTTACAATATAGGTACAAACCAATGAGCGACTTTTTTTTAGTATACACCGATAATTATTTTACAGATCCATTTTTTAAAAATAAAAGTAGGGCCCTTATATTTAAATTTAGTTATTGGTTGAATATGTAAACTAATTATAAAACATGAAATCTACCTTTTCCATTGCTGGCCAATATGTTGATATTGTAGGTAAGCAAATTTATCCTGCAAGTATTCAGGTGGAAAACGGCATCATTGTTGCTATCAGCCCTTGCGAAAATGCCCCCTTACAATATTTATTACCCGGCTTTATTGACAGCCACGTGCATATCGAAAGCAGTATGCTTATCCCAAGCTCCTTTGCAAGACTAGCTGTTTTGCATGGCACCATTGGCACCATTAGTGATCCGCATGAAATAGCGAATGTTTGTGGGGTGGATGGCGTTCATTATATGATTGACAATGGGAAAAAAGTTCCTTTTCATTTTTTCTTTGGCGCGCCAAGCTGTGTACCTGCCACCACTTTTGAAACAGCAGGTGCGATGATTGATAGCAATCAAATAACAAATTTATTAGCATCAGATGATATTTATTATTTGAGTGAGATGATGAACTTTCCTGGTGTTTTATATAATGATCCAGAAGTAATTAAAAAAATTAGTGCAGCACATAAAGCAGGGAAACCAGTAGATGGACATGCGCCAGGATTAAGAGGCGAAGATGCAAAAAAATACATTGCAGCGGGTATCAGTACCGATCACGAGTGTTTTACGATGGATGAGGCCCTAGACAAATTAGGGTTGGGTATGAAAATATTAATTAGAGAAGGAAGTGCAGCTAAAAATTTTGAAGCATTGTATCCGCTAATTGATACACATACAAAAAATATAATGCTATGTAGTGATGACAAGCATCCTGATAGTTTACTCGAAGGACATATCAATCAATTATGTGCAAGGGCAGTTGCAAAAGGCATAGATAAATTCAATGTACTGCAAGCGGCATGTATTAATCCAATTGATCATTATAAATTACCCACCGGTAAAATGAAAGTGGGCGATCCTGCAAATTTCATTGTTGTTCATGATTTGATTTCATTTGAAGTAAATGCAACCTACATTAATGGTTTAATGGTGGCTGAAAAAGGAAAATCACTTATCGAAAACGTACAAGAAACAACCATTAATCAATTCGATGTCGCATTAATTTCATCAGCACAATTGAAAATACAAGTTAAGGATTACCCAAATCAAAATGGACGCATTCCTGTTATTGAAGCTATTGATGGACAACTTATCACTAACTGTATTTGGATGTCGCCCACCGAAAAGGAGCACTGTTTAGTAACAAACACCCAAAGCGATGTTTTAAAAATGGTCGTGTATAATCGTTATAAAACAGCAGCCCCAAGTATTGCCTTCATAAAAAATTTCGGATTTACGCATGGTGCTATTGCATCTACTGTGGCACATGATAGTCATAATATTATCGCGGTTGGTGTTGACGATGAAAGTATTTCCAATGCTATTAATAGTGTCATAAAAGAAAAAGGTGGGGTGAGTTGTGTAAATAAAACGGAAACAAAAATTCTAGCCCTCCCGGTTGCTGGCCTTATGAGCAACGCTGATCCTTATGAAGTTGCAAAACAATACACCATCATTGATGCCATGTCAAAGGCTTTAGGCAGTCAACTGGGCTCCCCATTCATGACACTTAGCTTTATGGCTTTGCTAGTGATTCCGCATCTTAAATTAAGCGATCAAGGCTTATTTGATGGGGATCAATTTAAATTATTTTAAAATTGTCCTTAAGAAACCTAGATTTGAAAAAAATAACTAGCCATGGTGCACCATTTAAGTGAAAAACATAGTTTATTAAGTAATTGGATTGCGGAGTTAAGGGATGTGCAAATACAAAAAGATCGAATGCGCTTTAGACGTAATATTGAACGCATTGGTGAAGTTATTGCCTATGAAATGAGCAAGCAAATGGCGCACAAAGTGGTGAATACCACAACACCATTAGGCACCCACGCATCAAAAATTTTAATGGAACAGCCTGTGATAGCCACTGTATTAAGAGCAGGACTACCCATGCATCAAGGCATGTTAAATTATTTTGATAAAGCAGACAATGCGTTTATTTCAGCCTATCGAAAACATCATCCAGATGGTAGCTTTGAAATAAGTGTTGAATACTTAAGTTGTCCTGATTTAAATAATCGAATTTTAATTGTAGCTGATCCCATGTTAGCCACTGGCGCTTCCTTGGTTGAAACCATTCAAGCAATTACAAAAACGCAAAAGCCAAAGGAAATTCATATTGCAGTAGCCATTGCAAGCAAAAAAGGAATTGAAACTGTACAAGCGGCATTGGGCATGGATACCCCAATATGGTGTGGTGATATTGACGATGTTTTAAATGATAAAAGCTATATCGTACCAGGATTAGGTGACGCAGGCGATCTAGCTTATGGAACCAAAATGCAATCATAGCATCATTCTAAAGTAGTAGTTCGTATCTTTATTGCAAATTAAGCTACTTGCTCAAAGAACTCATTTTATCGGTTCGTGCCTATTTTTTAGCACATCAATTCATTCTGCAACATAAATTGTGGAAATGGATGATATTGCCGGGCATACTGTACACAGTCATGTTTATCATTGGCATGACCTACTTTGGTGATACCTCAAGTACTTTTATTGAATGGATTATTTTAAGAACTGGATTAAAAACTTGGTTAGATAGCATTAGTAGTGATTGGCTAGGATTTTTTATAACTATGGGAAGTTTCTGGCTTTGGTTTACTTTATTACTTTTTTACTTTGCCTTATTTAAATATCTTTTTTTAATGTTGTTTTCGCCCATGTTGTCCTATTTGCATTTAAGAATAGACGCGGCACAAAAAGAAATTCCTTTTGTTTTAGATAAAACCGTTTATAAAAAATTAATTACACGCGCAGTGATACTTAATCTTACCAATTTATTGTGGCAAACCGTATATCTAATACCCATTGTAATTGTATGTTCCGTTCCATTGGTTGGTTGGTTTACCCCCATCTTTACCATTTTGATGGAGTGTTATTTTTTAGGTTATAGCATGCTTGACTATGGATTAGCCACGGAGAAAAAAAATAAAATTGCTTCAGCCGACTATGTATCTAATCACAAGGGGCTTCCTATAGGTAATGGCATATTATTTTACATGCTTCACTTAGTCCCTATTATTGGTTGGATGGTCGCACCCTTTTATGCTTTAATAGCAGCACACCTGAATACACAACAAGTAAAAGACAATCAATAATGACATTAGGAAAAGTATATTTATTACCCATGCTACTTCATGAGGAAGGATTTGATAGTATGCCCAGTGATGTATTGTCTTGGATACAACAGTGTGACGCTTTTTTTGTTGAGAATGAAAAAACGGCCAGAAGGTATTTTAAAAAATTATGGAAGGAAATGGTTATTGACAATTATACATGGCATGCCATTCACAAAGTAGAAAATGAACAAATTCATGCATTTTCACAACTTTTAAAGCAGGGAAAAAATATAGGTATTTTATCTGAAGCAGGATGTGCGGGTATTGCGGATCCAGGTCAAATTTTAGTCGCGGCTGCGCAGGAATTAGGTGCTATAGTAAAACCTTACACTGGACCTTCTTCCTTATTATTAGCCTTAATGGGCAGTGGTATGAATGGCCAAAATTTTCATTTTCATGGCTATTTACCCATTGACGCGCTTGAAAGAAAGAAAAAAATTCAAGCACTTGAAGCTGAAATTAAGCAAACGGGGGTCACCCAACTTTTTATTGAAACCCCCTATCGAAATAACCAGTTATTTGAAGCAATCATTCAAAATTGTCATCCCGGTACCAAACTTTGTGTGGCCATGGAATTAACAGGACCTACTGAATGGATTAAAACGCAGTCAGTTGCCAACTGGAAAAATAGCAAACCAGAACTTCATAAAAAATTAGTTGTTTTTTTATTAGGCGCTTAAGCGTATTTACCGCAGTTCATTGTTTTTTTTATTTCCCTACTATCCGGGATGGAAAAATCCCTGGCCCATTGGAAAGCCGAACATCCCCTTTTATTTATCTCCATTTCAATAGGTGTTGGTTATTTAATAGCGAACTACTTTGGCGATCATTACCCAAGTTTAAATTATACAATTGCGTTTGTCATTATATTAATAAGTATGAGCGCTTTATTATGCTTACCCCTACTTCCATTAAAAAAATGGCAACAAGGAATAATCATCCTATTCATATTAATAAGCTGGGGAAATGTTATCTATTTAACCACGCATAAGCAAAACTTAATGTGGTTACCCTTCCCCAATGGAATGATTGGTGATATACGTATATGGATGATGCAGAAAATTGACAAGCACATCATAGATAAGCAAGCGAGTGGTTTTGCAAAAGCATTATTAATAGGCGTAAAATCAGATATAGATAAAAATATAATTAAAGCATACACCCAATTAGGCATCATACATATCATTGCCATCAGTGGAATGCACTTAGATATTATATTTAAAAACCTGGTTTTTGTTACAAGTCATTTACCACGT
Source organism: Chitinophagia bacterium (assembly GCA_009920495.1). Classification (GTDB taxonomy): domain Bacteria; phylum Bacteroidota; class Bacteroidia; order Chitinophagales; family Chitinophagaceae; genus Sediminibacterium. Next base: position 21,493 of record RFZW01000009.1, on the reverse strand, counting down.
AAAATGTTTTGGCGATTCATTGAACTTGCCATTGTACTAATCACAGTTTGGATATACACATTTATTGCATTTGCAAGCCCTTCGGTGGTAAGAGCAAGTATTTTTTTTAGCCTATTTTTTGTAGGAACATTTTTAAACCAACCTAAGTACACCCTTAATTGTATTGCGGGTGGCATACTCGTGATTTTATTTTTTGACATACATTCCATTTATCACATTGGCTTACAACTTTCCTATGCAGCCGTCATTGGGATTCATTTGTTTTATCCGGTATTTAATAAAATGTTGCCTATGGACAATCCAATTTTAAGTTGGATGTGGAGTAACTTATGTATCACCTTGTCAGCGCAATTGACCACTTTGCCCATTTTGTTGTATCACTTTCATCAAACTTCCACCTTGGTCATCATAAGTAATTTTATGATGGTGCCATTAAGTACCCTTTTATTATATGCTTTAATTGGATTAGTGATTATGCCTAACCAAGTCGGCTTTAGTTTGCATCTAGGCGGCCAAATTCAATCGTATATAAATGTATTAAATCGTTTGGTTTTATATTTTCACCAAAATCCCATCGGCACTCCTTTGCTTATTCAAATGTCAGGTCGAATGGTGGTAGGCTATTACTTTTGGCTATTGTTTGTTTATATATGGCTGTATAAGCGAAAAGCCAAATACCTTTTTTATAGCTTGGTTATTATTACCCTTATTTCCCTAATAAAGTTATTCCCCTAAATGCCCTAGCATTTGTGGAAAATCAGCAAAAAATAAAAATTGGAAACCGCGTACCTTTGGGTATGGAAAAGAAAATAAAATCAGCCCTCATTTCAGTTTTTTACAAAGATGGTTTGGAGCCTTTGGCAAAAACCCTGCAAAAATTAAATATCGCTATATATTCAACAGGGGGCACGCAAAAGTTTTTAGAAGATTTAGGCATTCCCTGTATTTCTGTTGAATCTGTTACAGGTTATCCCTCCAATTGTTGACTTATACCCTTTTGAGGAAACACTTAAAAACACCACTGAAGAAAAAGCAATCATTGAAAAAATAGATATTGGAGGACCCTCTATGATTCGCGCAGCAGGAAAAAATTTCAGGGACTTGGTCGTATTGTCTGCAAAGGATGATTATGAAAAATTAAATCAAATTTTAATTAGTCAAGAAGGGCAAACGAATTTAGAACAACGAAAAGCGTTCGCTGCTAAGGCTTTTGAAGTGGTGATGAATTATGATATTACGATAAGTAATTATTTCAACCCGCCACAAGGCAAAGTATTACGCTATGGAGAAAACCCGCATCAAGTGGCAACTTTTTATGGGGATCTTGAACAATGGTTTACACAATTACATGGTAAGGAATTATCTTATAATAATTTAGTAGATGTAGATGCGGCCATTGCCTTAATCGGGGAATTACCTTCGATAAGCTTTGCCATCATCAAGCATACCAATGTATGTGGCGTGGCGAATCGCACAACCGTATTTGAAAGCTGGCAAGCAGCTTTAGCGGGCGATCCAGAAAGCGCCTTTGGTGGCGTATTGGTGACCAATGGTAAAATTGATACTGCCACTGCGGAAGCAATTCAAGAAATATTTTTTGAAGTGTTAATTGCGCCCGCATTTGATGCAGACGCATTGACCATTTTGTCTGCGAAGAAAAATAGGGTTTTATTGCAAAGTAAACCAGGCGTTACTTTTAATGCAGTTCAAAAAAAATCAATTCTCAACGGCAACTTGGAGCAAGGATTGGATACTGGTAACTACACCCAATGGGACGAAGCAGGTGCAAGGCCTTGTAGCAATAAAGAAAAAGAAGATTTAACTTTTGGGAATATCATTTGCAAGCATTTAAAGAGCAATGCGATTGCCTTAATCAAGGACAAACAACTTGTAGGCAAAGGTTGTGGTCAAACAAGCCGCGTTGACGCTTTAAGACACGCTATTGAAAAAGCAAAGCAATTTAAATTTGACTTAAAAGGAGCGACACTCGCCTCGGATGCTTTTTTCCCTTTTGATGATTGTGTACGTATTGCACATGCAGAGGGAATTGAAGCATATATACAACCAGGTGGATCTGTAAGAGACAAAGACAGTATTGCCTATTGTAAGGAGCATGGATTAGCCATGGTGATGACCCAATTAAGACATTTTAAACATTAAGCAACTGGCAAGGAATTCACTTCCCCTTGTATATATAAGTCACACCTATGTCCAATAATAAAAAAGCATACTTTGCCGTTGCGGTTACAAGTATCGTTTGGGGCACCACTTGGGTGGCAAGCAAAATGGGAATTTCCCATGTGCCTGCATTTCAATTTGCGAGTATGCGTCAATTTTTAGGAGGTAGTATATATGTTTGTTTCTTTTTAATGAAGGGTGCAGGACTACCTACAAAAAAACAGTTTTTGTGGCTGATCCCGATGTCCTTTTTAATGTTTGTTTCCTCCAATGGGATTGCTACTTACGGACTTCAATTTATCACCAGTGGCCTTGCTGCATTAATTGCCGCGCTTTATCCTTTATCAGTAGTGTTGATTGAACGGTTTTATTTTAAAGCTATTAAAATAACCCTTGCCACTTTTATTGGTTTAATGTTAGGTTTATTAGGCATTGTTTTTATTTTTTACAAGGATAGTTTACAAATGCATGGTACCAATTATCCTTTAGGAGTTGCTTTGTCCTTATTTGCTATGGTAACCTGGAGTGTTGGATCCGTGATCATTTCAAGAAATAAAATTGATATCAACGCTTATTATTCCATTGGATGGCAAATGTTGATTAGTGCCGCAATCATGGCTACCGTTGCATTGTACACCAATAATTATATTCCATTACAAAGTATTCCTGGGCGCACCTGGGGCGTACTCGTGTATATGGTTTTGGGCGGCTCCGTTTTCGCATTTATCTCATTTATATATAGCATGAAACATTTGCAACCTGCGATTGCCTCCTTATATGCTTATATAAATCCTATCGTTGCAATTTGGGTGGGCTCCTTACTATTAGATGAAAAAATGTCGATAACCAGTATTATAGGAACCCTATGTACTTTGGTGGGCGTTTATGTAGTAAACAATAGTTTAAAGAAACAAAAAGATCCAGTGGAAGCAGTTGCTGACGCAGATGGCATGTAGAAGAAGTGTAACCTAATTTCTTTTTGGGATTGTATTTTTTGAACTACCTTTTTTTAGATTCACTCCAAAGCTGGTTAAATGTTTTTTTAGGAAATTCTAACGGCGCCCTTTGATTGGACCATCCCTTAAACATTTTATTGATGACCCAATTTTTTATAGTCGCATTTCCTTGATTCATCATCATACGACTCAAGGATGCATTCTTCCACATTTTCCAAGCAAATTTTTCAGCAAAATCACTTTCACCAGCGACGACTGATTCTCTTCTGTTTTCCAATAACAATTCATGAATATTAATTTTCACTGGACACACTTCCGTGCAATTACCACACAAACTTGAAGCATAACTTAAATGCTTATAATCATGCATCCCTCTTAAATGGGGCGTAATCACACTTCCAATAGGACCACTATAGGTGGTATCATACGCATGGCCGCCAATATTTTTGTACACAGGGCATGCGTTTAAACATGCGCCACAACGAATACAATACAAGGCCTCCCTTGCTTTTGCATTCGACAATAAATCGGTACGCCCATTGTCAAGTAAAATTACATACATCTCCTCCGGGCCATCCACCTCGCCAGGTTGACGAGGACCAGTAATGATACTATTGTAAACGGTAATTTGTTGACCAGTACCATAGGTAGCTAATAAAGGCCAAAACAATCCCAAATCATTCATGGAGGGAATCGTTTTTTCAATACCTACAATAACCACATGTGTTTTTGGCCAAGCCACGGACAACCGCGCATTACCTTCGTTCTCTGTCAACGCAATGCCACCAATATCTGATAATATAAAATTAGCGCCCGTAATTCCAATTTCAGCTTGCACATATTTATCACGTAAATTTTTACGAGCGACCAGTGTTAGTTGTTCTGGTGTCAATGAAATATCGGTACCTAAATGTTCATTAAATAATTTAGCAACATCTTCCTTGCTTTTATGCATGGCTGGTGTAACAATATGATACGGCGCTTCGCCATCCATTTGTTGTATGTATTCACCCAAATCCGTTTCCACACTCTCAACACCGATGGAGGTTAAATAATCATTCAAATGGATTTCCTCCGTCACCATGCTTTTACTTTTAACAACGGATTTACATTGTTTTTCCTTGCATAACTCTCCAATAAAATTCAATGCTTGTTCGCTATCCTCTGCCCAAAAAACTTTGGCACCTCTTTTGGTTATTTGATCTTCAAATTGCGTTAGGTACAAATCCAAATGCTCAATCGCTTCCCATTTTTTATTTTTTGCTAATTCGCGCACCCTTGTTAAATCTGGAAATTGGGCTTTGCCTTTTGGGACAACTGCATTGTATTTGGAAATATTAAAATTCAGTTTGCGTCTGTGTTCCAGATCAACTGCTTTTGCGCTGCTTTTAGTGTCAAATGAGGAGGCGTAAATACTTTGCATAATGATTATTACAAAAATAGTTATTTATCCTTTAGATGTTGCGCAGAAGCATCCAAGGCCTCATAAAATTTTTCCCCATATTTGCGAATAATAGATTCCTTTAAAAACACATAGGCAGGTACCTTTAACTTAACCCCTAAGGAACAGGCCGCCTGACAAAGATCTTCACGAGGCTCATAATTCATGTATTCAATATCGGGATCCTGCTTGCTTTTTTGAACTTTAATGGGAAATAAATGGCAACTGATGGGCTTTTTCCATGGAATTTTCCCATCGTTATAAGCTTGCTCAAAGGCACACTTGATGATCCCTTTTTCCTTGTACCCATAGGCGCAAATTTGACCATTTAAGGTGGGTGTTACCCAACCAAACTCACGATCATATAAAAACTGGCCTACTTGTTTCACTTCTTTAATGCCTTCCTTCGTCATATAGGGTTCAACAAGATCATAATACTTCTTAATAAAATCTTTTTCTTTGTTTTCAAGAGGCGCACCCGCATCCCCATCCTCGCAACACCCACCCTTACACTTTGTCAAGTCACATACAAATTGTTCTTCAATTACTTGGTCACTCACTAAAACGGAATCAATCGCTATCATAAAATTATTTGTGGCGTAAAGGTATCATTATTTCCATTTAAATGTATTGACCAAATGCTGTACATCCTTAAATAAAAAATCATTGTAAATGGATAAAGAATCGGCATTGGGTGTCGTATTAAAATACAAAGCCCCTCTGAAAAAATGGGTACTCGAATCGGTCAAAAAAAACTGATAAGCTGTTGCTACATCTCCCCCAATATTAAAAAAAACTCCATGCACTCCTTCACTGGTTGTAAAAACCGAATCTGCGATATAAGTCGCTTTATTGGAATGATTGCTTGCAAATTTGTATGCATCATTAATTAAAGTATCTAGTTGCTGTGGCTTAATTTTTTTATAACTTATATAAATAGTGCCATTTAAGCTAGGAAACTGAATATTGATCCAAGCGTCTTTGGATTTATTTTCGCCAAAATAATTTATTTGATTATCTACAAAAGCATAGGTAGGATATTCAAAGGTATAAGGAATATTAGGCGCGTTATACGATTGATATGTTTTTTCTGGAAATTTGAAATTAGCATACCCTTTTTCCTTAGGAATGAATGGGCTGTTGCAAGCTGTTACTAGCAAAACGAAAATGGAAGATATAAAAATAAAAAAATTACGCATGATCTAAATTAGTAGGAATAACGGGTGTGATGATCATTTGTATTTTATGAATTCTATTTTTTTGTATTTCTAAAACCGTAAAACTATACTGCTGAAATTTAACAACTTGTTGTAGCACCGGAAATTCACCCGCCAATTCTAAAAACAAACCCGCCATAGTATCGCTTTCCCCTTTGACACTATCAAAAGAAGTAGATGGGATGTCAATGAAATTACACAAATCCGTAATCGCTGTTTTACCTTCAATAACATAATGATACTCATCAATTTTTTTAACGGTCGTTTCCTCTTCATCAAATTCATCCTTAATTTCACCCACAATTTCTTCTAAAATATCTTCCAAGGTAATGATACCGCTGGTACCACCAAATTCATCCACTACAATCCCAAAATGAACGCGTTTTAATTGAAATTCTTGCAATAAGTCCTCAATCATTTTTTGTTCATGCACGAAATATGCAGGTCGGATCAAGGTTTGCCATTTAAATTCATCTGACTCTTTTAAATGCGGAATAATATCTTTGGTGTGAATCATGCCCACAATCGTATCTAAGTCGTCCTTAAATATCGGAAAACGGCTATAACTAAATTCATTAATATTTTTTAATAAAGTAGTAAAATCAACCTCTTCTTCTATACCATGCACGTCCAACCTTGTTTTCATGATTTGCTTCACGGTAATGTTGCCAAATTTCACAATTCCTTTTAAAATATTTTTTTCATTTTCTTTGTGGTGTGCTGAGCTGGTTAATTCAATGGCATGATCCAACTCCTCCATACTGTATGAGGCACCAGTTCCTTTTTGTGCTAATTTTTTTTCCATCAAGTTGGTATACTTAACCATGAGCCCACTGAGCCCAGAAAAAATAAAATAAACTGCTTGTATAATAAATCCAAAATCCTGCGCAAATCGAACATTATTTTGGGTAGCCATCACCTTTGGTAAAATCTCACCAAAAAATAATAACAATAAAGTCACCGCAACTATTTTAATAATAAACTCAAATCCAGGAATTGTTATTTGATCAAATACGAATAAGTCATCAATTAATATATTTGCGATTAAAATGATACAGATGTTGATAAAACTATTTGCGATCAACATGGATGTCAATAGCTTTTTAGGATCTTCTAAAAGTTTTACAATTCGTTGTAAAGGAATATGTCGTTTTGTTTTTAATACTTGGATGTCCTTATAGGATAAAGAAAAAAAGGCGACTTCAGATCCAGCAATGACAAATGAAAGGAAAAGTAAAAAACTGATTAAAAAGATGAATCCCGTATCCTGTTGGAGTGAAGCTATAAATGAAACAGACAAATAAAGGGGGTTACCCGAATGCGCTTCCAAGTTTTGAGTGTTTTAATTTTTGGAAAGTTACCAATTTTTTAAGTTTTACACCAATTTATAAAGTCCTGCCCTAAAAATTGGTTAATTATTTTGGGGAAAGGTAACTGTTTAAGTTGCTTTTGATTGACCCACAATGCCTTAGAAAAAACCGTTGGGATGGTGTCAAATTTAACAAGTAGGAAACGCGCCTGTAAAAGCTGATGGGTTAAAGCTTGGTTGTAAATCGGAGAAACAGATGCTGTTACCCCTTTCGTCTGATTTAAATGGACACGCCCTATCTTGGAACTAATGCCCAGCTGTTGCGCTAAAACTTCATTCAAATAGTCGACAGTTACAGGCACTAAACTTTTACTTTCATTTAAATAAAATTGATATAAGCCGCCCCATATATCACCTTCCAATCGTTTTTGCACCAACCATTTGCCATTGCTATAAAAACAGAAAAAATCAAAATATCTTTTTTTTCGGGTGATACTTTTTACCTTGATGGGTAATTGGTTTACTTGATTGTTTAAAAAAGCAACACATTTTTTTTTCATGATGCAATCAGCACAATTGGGCGTACTTGGTTTGCAAACAGTCGCACCAAAATCCATCAAAGCTTGATTATAAATACCCGCTTGTTTTTTTGACAAATTTTCATCCGCAATTTTATTAAACAAATCAATACCTTGTTGTGTATCGGTTGGTGTATCTATTCCATAAAATCGCGCTAATACCCGAAACACATTTCCATCCACCACCGCGTAGGGTAAATTATAGGCAAAGGAAGCGATAGCGGAAGCCGTATAAGGACCTACTCCTTTTAAACTTAAAAGTGATTCGTAATTATTAGGAAACACCCCTTTTAATTTTTTACTGATATAGCGAGCTGTAAAAATTAAATTTTTACAGCGATTGTAGTAGCCCAAACCCTCCCATAATTTTAAAACCTTCTCGTCCTTGGCATTCGCCAATTCATGCACTGTTGGATAGGTAGTTACAAATTTTTCATAATAGGCCCATCCTTGCTCCACCCTGGTTTGTTGCAGGATGATTTCACTCAACCAAATTTTATAGGGATCCTTTTCCCCTTTCCATGGCATGGGTCGATGATTGGAAGCGATATTCCATTTTAATAATAGTTGGGTGAAAGCTTTCGTCATTAAAAGCAAAAGTGATAAAAATATACCTAATAAAAGTTAGTTTTTTAAAACTAGGGTTACATTATATATTATTATTTAATTATATATTAATAATATATATGCGTACAAGCCTCTAAATTTGTCTAAAAATGTATAAAATATATTAGGATATTGTTGTAATTAGGAAAAAATTGATTTATTTTTAATACTGAACCTAAAACCAACTTCATGAGAAAATCTGATCTCATTAATCAAATTTCTGAAAAAACTGGCATTCCAAAAGTGGATGTACTTGTTACATTAGAAACGATGTTTAAGGAAGTAAAAGAAAGCTTGTCCAATGGTGAAAACATCTACATACGTGGATTTGGCAGCTTTATTACTAAAAAAAGAGCAGCAAAAATTGGTCGTAATATCAAAAAGAATATTGCGGTTGAAATACCTGAACATTTTATTCCCGCCTTTAAGCCTGCAAAAGAATTTGTAAACGTGTTTTACATTGAAAAAGCCACAATTTATTGTTGTTCTCCTAGCCATTGCTTTATTTAGCACCCTGTATTTTTTTGCCCCTAGATATAAACAAGCCGATCTGGCTGCAGCAAGTCAAACTACTGAAAATCAAGATGTTACATCAAAATCAGTAGTAGAAGGTGCTAAGATGAATTTGGCTGCTGAACAAAAATTGACGCTCTTAAGTATTGAAAATCAATTAAATACAAGCAAATCGTCGATTGATAGCGTTAAAATTTATAAGGCACTTTCCCGTTTTTGGGCCGATTCAGCACAAAAATTGGGACCCTATTTATATTATACTTACAGTGCTGCTTTGTTGGAAAGTTCTGAAAAAAGCCTCACTTTTGCAGCCCAGCAGCTGGTTGATAACTTGACCGACCCTGAAGCACCGCCCGCCTTCTTAAAATGGATGGCAGGTAATGCGAAAGTTCTTTTAGATAAAGCATTGGTTATTAATCCAAATAATGATTCTGCGAAAATTAATTTAGGTGCCTGTTACTTGTTTGGCAATATATCAGACAACCCGATGCAAGGCATCTTAAAAATCAAAGAAGTCGTGGACAAAAATCCACATAACATTTATGGACAAATGATTCTGGCGTTAGGTGGTAAAAAATCAGGTCAAAATGAAAAAGCAATTGAACGTTTTTTATTGATACTTAAGGACGAACCTGCAAACATCGAAGCCTTGGTTCATTTGGCTGAATGTTATGAATTAACCAACCAAAAACCTTTGGCATTGGAGAGCTACCAAAAAGTAAAGCAATCCAATAAAATAAAATCAAAGGCCTTTAACGATGCAATTGACAAGAGAATACAACAATTAAAGAAATAATATTATATAACAAAAAAAATATCGGACATGCCTTGTGGTAAAAAAAGAAAGCGTCATAAAATTGCGACACACAAAAGAAAAAAACGTTTAAGAAAAAATAGACATAAGAAAAAGAACAAATAGTTCTTCTTCCATACAAGCGTATTTCGTATGAAATACGCTTGTATATTTCCAAATTGCACACCACTTATCTACTCAGCAACTTTACCTTTACCTTTACCTTCCTTTGTAAAGTGGATGTGTTTCAAAAAATTATAAAGCAGTATTTGCGTTTAATTGCGCTATGCGTGCTTTAAAAAAGTTGCTATAAGTGAATAAAGATTTAATAATTAATAGCTCCCCAGAGGGTGTTGAAATCGCCTTGCTGGAGGAAAAAAAGTTGGTTGAAATACATAACGAAAAAATAGATGCCCGTTGGTCTGTTGGAGATTTGTATTTAGGGAAAGTAAAGAAAATCATACCAGGACTCAATGCAGCATTTGTTGATGTTGGATTTGACAAAGATGCCTTTTTACACTATACCGATTTAAGCCCTTACGCAAAGTCGATCATTAAGTTCACGCAATTGGCGATGAACGACCATGATAAAAGCTTTGATTTTGCAGGTTTTCAAGCAGCACCTGAAATTTTTAAAACAGGAAAAATAAGCGAAGTACTTAATGGGAAACCTAATGTATTGGTTCAGATTTTAAAAGAACCTATTGCAGCAAAAGGTCCTAGATTAACCTGCGAAATTTCATTGGCAGGCAGATTTGTAGTACTTACCCCCTTTAATGAAATAGTTGCCGTATCCAAAAAAATTCATTCAAATGAGGAACGCAAAAGGTTACAAAAAATAATCGAAGCGGTACGTCCTAAAAATTTCGGTGTGATTGTGCGAACTGCAGCTGAAGGCAAAACCACTGCTGAACTACATGAGGATTTATTGACCCTTGAAGCCAATTGGAAAAATATTCAATCTAATTTAAAGGGTGCTTTACCTCCTGCACGCATCATGAATGAGGAAAGTAAAACCACAAGTATATTAAGAGATTTACTAAATGAAGACTTTAATAAAATTGTGGTCAATGATAAAAAAATATTTGATATCACTTTAAGCTATTTACAAAGAATAGCCCCTGCCAAAAGTAATATTTTAAGTTTGTATGATGGAGATCAACCCATATTTGATCAATATGGTATTACCAAACAAGTAAAATCCTCTTTTGGGAAAACAGTTAATTTACCTAGTGGCGCTTACTTAATTATTGAACACACCGAGGCATTGCATGTCATTGATGTAAACAGTGGTTTTAAAAGTGTTTCTAACAACCAGGAAGAAAATGCTTTGCAAACTAATATGGAAGCGGCGGAGGAAATTGCGCGACAATTAAGGTTAAGAGATATTGGTGGCATTATTGTGATTGACTTTATTGACATGAAATTGCCTGAAAACAGACGCAAGGTGCAAGAGTCATTAGAAGATTTCATGAAAACGGATCGTGCCAGACATTCTGTATTACCTATTTCAAAATTTGGATTATTACAAGCAACACGTCAACGTATTCGTCCTGAAGTAAACATTAATACCTCGGAAGATTGCCCTGCTTGTAATGGTACAGGTAAAATAACTTCCACTTTGTTACTGGAGGATGAGATTGAAAAGAAAATGTCATATTTAGCCACCCATGGTCACAAATCATTGGTTTTATTAGTACACCCAATCATTCATTCACATTTGACCAAAGGTATATTTAACAATATCATCAAGCGTTGGAGAAAAAAATATAAAATTAAATTAAAGTCGCAGGCATCTAATTTGAGCCACTTAGTTGAATACCGCTTTTTAGACGAACATGGAGAAGCGATCATTTTATAAACATAATTAACAGGTAAACTACAGGCGAGTTTTAAAAGAAATAAAAAAGGGTCCCGATAAATCGGGACCCTTTTTTATTAAAGCTAAATGAAATTAACGCTTTTGTAAGGTAAGTGTGTTAACACCATAATCGGTAGTTCCGTATTTGATACCAATTTTCAGACCAATATAACCAGTACAAGAGAAAACATATCCATTCGTACCTGAACTTGGAATGTAGGCGCTTGTAAGTTGCCCATAGTCAGCAAAAACTACATTGTTGGTTGCTAACTTAGCTGCGCCTGTTGCTGGATCAATAGTTATAACTAAGTCATTCTTTTTATCACCATATGCAGGATTAGGCCATACATCAGAAATGTTAATTTGATTCGCTCCTGGGCCATCGCTAACTGAAACAATATCACCCACTGACCAGTCCGCCCAATCATCCTGCATTACTTTGTAAGTACCTTTCATATTACCTGTGAAAGGACATACCACAAAAGCAGTCCATCTCATACAAGCATTGTAACCACCTGCAGATTCTAATGCACCTACGGTGTTTGAAATGTCATAGGTTTTATTGTCTTCAGTCACTAACTGATGATAAAAGGTGTAAAACTGACCTGGCGCAAATAATGCAGCACTGGTCATACCATATGCCTTTGCGATTTCAGCACCGGTAGCTGATACTATAGTTGTATCAGACATTGGAATTGTTTTTACTAATTTCCAAGCCTTTGGGTCCGCTGAAGAACCTTTGAATACATACAATTTTACTTCTTTGATTTTTACTCCATTATTATATGGATTAATCTTAACGCCTACGGAAGAAGCATCAATTGCTGCAAAATTAAGGTTGGCATTGGTTACCGATTTTAAAGTAACATAAGCACCTTTACCCAAATTGTTGATGTCAACAAAAGGATTATTAGTTGCAAGGTCTCCCTTTTGACAAGAAGAAACCAATGCCATGAAGGCAATTGCAATTAATATTTTATTTAATATTTTTTTCATTATTGTCAAATTTATTAATTGATGAAATTATCTGCGTTATTATCCCAAAATACTTTATCAACTTTAGTACCCAATGCTTTTTGTGCCGGTGCATTTAAGTTTCTGTTGACATATACGGAAGGATAGTAAAACGAACGTATAAAAAAGCCTGGTGTTGGAGAATACACTGTTTGCTGCATATTTTTTGGAAAGCCAGTAAGTCTGTATGCATTATAAGCCTCCCAACCATTACCCCAGGTTGACAAATAGTATTCTTTCATGATAATTTCTAATTTCCCATTATCATTAGCAGCATCATATGCAGCTAAAACTAAGCTAACATAATTAGCTATAGTAGTAGCACTAGCCGCATAAGTTGTACTAGGAGTTACACCTAATGTTGCAGGGAAACCAGTTACTTTAGCCATATTATTTTTAATAGCAGTTTCTAAACTTACTCTTGCAGCAGCCATACCACCGGTAATAACTCCAGTTGCAGCAGCTTCCGCTAATTTGAAATGCGTAAATTCTGAATTCCAAATTGGTAAGATACCAGCACCTTTACCACCAACTTCTAAACCAACTTTGGTGTTTTGATTTTCATCAAATAAACCGCCTGCTGGATAAATACCCCAAGTCGTTCTAAAAGAACCATCTGGAGGTGTACCACTATTATCACCATGATCACGTCCCCAATAGCCAGTACCTAAATAACAGAAGGGTTGCGCATCTGAATAGTGCGCTGGTTTTGGATAAGTAATACAAGATAAAGTGATTTCGTTAACGTTAGCACCGCTTGTATTTTGACGATAGAAATAGTAACGTTGTCTTGGATCTAATGTGGTTCCTTTTGCACCAGAAATAGTTCCACCATTTTTTTCTGCTGCTACAGCCCACATAAACCAATCACCCATATACTCACCCACTGAACCTGCTGCATTGTAGTTTCCAGCATAATCTGGATGACGCGCATCAGGAGAATTTCTGTTAGTTCCGTATTTGAAATTAAAGTCATTGGCTGCAGTTGAAATCAAATCACCGGCGGTTACCAATGCTTGAATTTTTGCAGCAGCGGTAGCATCTACTTTACGCGTTTGCATTAACAATTTAAATTTCATTGTTTTTGAAGCTGTAATCCATTTTGCAGCACTATTGCCATAATATAAATCATTGGCTACTGCTGCAGATCCTGCTTTGCTAAAATCTACAATCGCATCATCTAATATTGCAATCGCAGCAGCATAAACAGCTGCACCTTTGTCTTGTTTAGGATTCGGGTTTTCAATACCTAATTCTGCTTCAGTCCAAGGAATATCACCAAAAGCATCTACCATTGTTGCTAAAGTATAGGCTTTGAAAAACTTAGCTATACCAGATGCTCTATATTTCTTTTGTGTTTGTGCCAAAGGAATTAAGGCATTTGCATTTTTGATAATACTTGTATACCCTGTTGACCATAGTCCATCAGAAGTACCAGGTGAATACGCATTTGAATAAAGGGGCCCAAACATAGCTTGTTGTCTGGTTAATTGACCTCCTAAATTTGATGCATCGTCAAAAAATCCTGTGAATGATAATTGTACCGTGTTCAACAATAAGTCAACATCGGCAGTATTCACAGAAGGCGCATTTGGATTCTCCAAAAGCGCATCCAACTGCTTGTTACAAGCAACCGTAGTTGAAAATAACGCTAGGATTACTATAATTTTAAAATATTTCATATTCTTTACTTTTACTTAGTTAGTATTAAAAAGTTATTCTTACACTTAAACCCATTCTACGTGCAGAAGGACCAGTGATAAATTCCAAGCCCTTACCGTTACCTACACCTAAACCATTGGTTTCAGGATCAAAGTGCATGTATTTAGGGAAGTTGGGAGCATAATACCAAAGGTTACTACCATTCGCAGTAATTGATACACTACCAAATGGTGTTTTATTCAATAATTTTTCAGGCAAAGCATAAGATAATGACATATCTCTTAATCTTACTACAGTTGCATCAAAAATACCTCCTTGGTCTGGACCAAACACGTTATTGAAGTAACCCTGAGTAGCACTGATTTGAATATTATTTGGTTTACCATCTGCTGTTACACCAGGTAAAATATAAGGTGCCGCACGATCAAATTCAGTGTCTTTTGTAACCCCTCTCGCTAACAATGATCTAGCAGTTGAAGAATACATATCACCACCATGGGTGTAGTCCACTTGGAATCGGAATGTTAATGATTTATAAGTTATACTATTAATACCTGATAATTTATAATCAGGGTTTGGATCACCAATAATGCCAATTGATGTTGATGCGATATAATCACCACCAGCACCTACTAATAATTGGCCATTTTCATGTCTTTGATAATAATATCCTTTCATGATACCTAAAGGCTGACCGTTAATTGCAAAGTTTCCCAAAGTGGTATAACCAGCATAAACAATTTCTTTTAAGTCAGAAGGGATATCAGATACCATTGATTTATTGATTGTCCAGTTTCCTGTTACTTCCCAAACCCAATCTTTGTTTCTAATAATTTTATAAGCTAATTGCGCTTCAATACCCTTATTCGTTACTTTACCAGCATTGATTTGTTGAGAGGTATAACCAGTAGAAGGATCTAAATCTCTGTTCAAGATTTGATCATTAGATACACGTTGATACAAAGTGATATCCGTACTTAATCTGCTTTGGAAAAACTTACCTTCAATACCAGTCTCTGTCTCTGCCATCAACTCAGGCTTCAAATTTGGATTTGGTAAGAAGTTAGGGATCGCATTTGTATTAATTACTGTACCAGCATTCGTCATAAAGTTTCTTGTAGAAATACTTAATGCAGATCTTGTTGAGTAAGGATTAGGGAAGTTTGCTGCAGTTGAATAACCTAAACGGAACTTTAAGTAGTTTATGTTTTTCTTATTTCTTAAAAAGTCAAAAGCTTCCGTTGCAATAAATGAACCACTAACATTTGGATAGAAAACGCTTCTGTTCGCTGCTTCCAATGTTGAAGTCCAGCTATTTCTACCACCTACTACTAAGTAAGCATAACTTCTATAGCCTAATGTCGCTGATCCAAAAGCTCCCACTGATTGTGATTTGATTAAGTAATCCATATCAGCACCGGCTTCATTCACAATATCATGCGTCACAAAGTTGGTGTGATCTAATAATCCGAAAACTAATTGATCCTTACTTGTTGCACCCATTTGATTGTAGCCTAATTCTCTTGAGTTTACACCGGCTAATACATCTAAATTGAAATCATTGTTAATATCAGTTTTGTATGTGGTAGTTAATGTATGATCTAAAATTGTATTAAAGCCTGTTGAAGTTCTTAAGAAACCTTGTGGGTAATAAGTACCTCCTTTATTTTGTGCATACAATTGATAGTTGGAATAATTATCATATCCAAAACGATATTGTACTTTAATTTTTTGACTTAAATCATAGTTCAAAGAAACCTGACCGTAATTTCTGCTTACTTTATCTTGTGTGAATGAGTTTTTCAAAGTCCAACGAGGATTTTGAATATCATTACCGCCTCTATAATAAACATGAGAATGATCAATCGGATTTTCCCACTCCAATCCCATTAAATCTACAGCAGTTGGTGTATACATTACATCACCATATAAGGATGGATTAGATGCAGTAGAACCAAAAGAAGGAGAAGTTGGTGGAGATTTCACATCTGTATTCACATGGTTAAATGTACCATTCAAGGTTAACTTGTTTGATAATTTCATAGTACCTCCCATAGAGATATTGGTCTTTCTAGAACCGTTACCTTCTACGAAGCCTTGGTCATCCGTATTACCAAAGTTGATATTATAATTTACATTTTGCGCAGAACCTGCAAAGTTTACGGAAGTGTTTTTAGAAACACCATCACGGAAAAATCTTGATACGCTATTGTAATATTTATATTCATAGTTATTGTTTCCTACGTATTGCGGAAATGCCGCATTTAAGGCCGCTCTGCTATAAGGATGTGCCACCTTCGCTGGAGGATCGGTAAACTTTGCACCCCAGTTAGAAAAGAATGCCAAACCTAAACTCAAATCAAAACCACCACCATAGGAAGTGTTGTATTCTGGTAAATTAGCAACTTGGTTAACTGCATAGGACTGTGTAACCGTTACCTCATTTTTCTTTCTAGTTTTTTGAGTAGATCCGTTCTTGGTAGTCACTAAGATAACCCCGTTTCTTCCTAATTCACCATATAGTGTTGTCGCACTCAAACCTTTTAAAACGTCGATTGACTCAACGTTGTTTGGATCTAAATCCAAGAAACGGCTAGGCGTGTTATTACCATAAGTAAAATTTGCTTGGTTATTCGTACCACCATCAAAAGGCACACCATCTACAACCCATAATGGTTGAGAGTTACCAGAAATGGTACTGATTGCACGAATTACCACGTTGGTACCAGAACCAGATAAACCACTGGTGTTACCAATGTTTACCCCAGGCGCTTTACCATTTAATAAACGCGCAATATCAATTTCAGGTTTTTGTTCTAAGTCTTTTTTACCAATAGAAGAAACCGCATAACCTAATGCTTTCTTTTCTTTTTTGATACCCAAGGCCGTAACAACCACCTCACTTAAATCTTCTTTTAAGGCCTTTAAAGTGAAATTAGTGACTGCTTGCGATGTAGCTTCTTTCTTTTCGAAGCCTACACTTGAAACCTGCAAAACAGCGCCAGCTTTAACACTGATTCTGAAAATACCATTTGCATCAGTTAGTGTTCTGTTTTTTGATACACTTTTCTCAGTAATCACCGCACCTTCAACTGGAGCACCTTTTTCATCGGATACTTTACCAGTGACAGTTGTGTTTTGAGCGATCGCCGCTTGGAAAGAGAAAAACGCAAAAAACAAACACCATAATAGTTTTTTTCTCATGTTGTTGTTTGTATTATTATTAAAAAAATCTTATTTGCTTACAATTTAATAAAAAATTTAAATAATTTAACTTTAAGATAACATTAATTTATTTTTTGAAGAAAAAACTTACACATATTATATTTTTATATTATATTATATACATATTATTATTTAATATTATTTATTGATTTTGATCCCATTTCGGTAAATACTGTAAATATATTTAGTCAAGCGATTATCTTTACAGCATGAGTAAGTCAAAATCGGCATTTTTCTGTAATAATTGTGGTTATGAGGCTGCAAAATGGGCCGGAAAATGCCCCGCTTGTAATGAGTGGAACACTTTTACCGAAGAATTGGTTGAAAAAACAAAGGAAACCAATTCTGATTGGGAAGGATACCATACGAACCAAAAAGGAAATCAAGCCATCTCCTTAAATGAAGTGAATAGCCAATCAGAAAAAAGAATTGACAGTTCAGATGTGGAATTGAACAGAGTATTAGGCGGTGGAATTGTATTGGGCTCCATTATTTTAGTCGCAGGGGAACCTGGTATTGGAAAGAGTACTTTGTTTTTGCAACAAGGTTTGATGATGAAGGATCAAACTGTTTTATACATCAGCGGGGAAGAAAGCATTCAACAAGTAAAAATGCGTGCCGACCGATTGAACTTACAAAATGAAAATTTTTATTTACTTACAGAAACACATACTGCACAAATTTTTAAAGCAATTAAAAAATTAAAACCAACGGTGGTCATTGTGGATTCAATTCAAACTTTAGAATCCAACTTGATTGACTCTGCTGCTGGAAGTGTATCTCAAATAAAACAAACCGCTGCAGAATTTCAAAAATTTGCAAAAGAAACAGGCACTCCTGTTTTTTTAATTGGACATATCACCAAGGAAGGATCCATTGCTGGACCCAAAATTTTAGAACATATGGTGGATACCGTTTTACAATTTGAAGGTGATCGCCATTATGCGTATCGCATGTTGCGCACTTTAAAAAACAGATTTGGTGGGACAAGTGAATTAGGTATTTATGAAATGACCAGTGAAGGAATGAAAGTAGTTAACAACCCTTCTGCATTTTTAATTGCACAACGAAATGAATCACTAAGTGGCAGTACCATTGCAGCCTCCATGGAAGGCATGCGCCCTTTATTAATTGAAGTGCAAGCATTGGTTACACAAAGTGTGTATGGCACGCCACAGCGCACAGTGACTGGGTTTGACTTAAGAAGACTGCAACTTTTATTAGCCGTTTTGGAAAAACGCGGCGGCTTTGCGTTTGGCATGAAAGATGTTTTTGTAAATATTGCCGGAGGATTAAAAATTGAAGATCCTTCCTTAGATTTAGCCATTATACTTTCCTTACTTTCCTCCTATGAAGATGTGCCATTGCCGCAAGGAATTTGTTTTGCTGGTGAGGTTGGATTGAATGGAGAAATTAGAGCGGTTAATAGAATTCAACAACGCATTGCGGAAGCAGAAAAATTAGGATTCGAAAAAATTTATATTTCCGAGTTTAATAAAAAAGGAATAGAACAAAAAAAACACGGCATTCAAATTATTGCAGTGGAAAGAGTGGATGAAGCGTATCGATTATTTTTTTAGTGGGCGCTGATTTTTTTAAAAATAGCCATGAAACTCTTCAAGTATATTGCATTGCGCGTAAAAAAATACTTGAATGCATTTTTACATTTATTTTATCCAAAAATTTGTTTGCATTGCGGAAGTACTGATATAATAAAATTTCAAGTATTATGCCCCAATTGCCATGCACAACTCCCCTTCACTGATTTTTTTGAAATTGAAAATAATAATGTCGACAAAATATTTTGGGGAAGATTGGCTGCAGGTCCAAGCGGGGCCGTTTTGTTTTTTACAAAAAACAGTATTGTACAATTGTTACTTTTTGAATTAAAATACAAACAAAATAAAAGGGCGGGTTTGCTATTAGGTAATATGATTGGCTGGGCTTTAAAAAAAGCAAGCCGGTTTAATAAAATTGATTTTTTAATACCCATTCCAGTTCGAAAAATTACGGAAAGGACCAGGGGCTATAATCAGTCCCTCCTCCTATGCGAAGGTATCGCACAGGTATTCCCCATTCCCATTTTGCCAACCGTGCTATTTAAAAACAAAAAAACGAATACCCAAACACGCAAGGATCGAATTGAGCGAGGCCACAATACCACCTTGCTTTTTGGTCTAAAAAATACCGACCAAATTTATAATAAACACCTGCTTTTGGTGGACGATATTATTACCACCGGTGCCACTGCCGAATCAGCAGGCCGATGTTTACTTCAAGCAAAACCCGCCTCCATTCAATTTGCCGCAGCCGCTTATACCCTATCTTAAACTTTTTTGTTTTATTGTTGTTATATTTATACAACAATAAAAATTTTTAAAAGAAAAAATAGTTACACATGAAAACCATTTTAAGTTTTATATTAATGATGACCACTTTAGTTTTAAATGCACAAAGCATCCATAATTTTAAAGTCGCTGGCATTGATGGTAAGCAAATCAACCTAGCTGCCTACAAAGGAAAAAAAATACTGATTGTAAATACCGCTTCCAAATGTGGTTACACCCCGCAATATGAATCGCTTCAAAAAGTGTATGATCAATACAAAGATAAATTAGTCATTCTTGGATTTCCTTGCAATCAATTTGGTGGACAGGAACCCGGAACTAATGAAGAAATTGTCGCCTTTTGTAAAGAAAATTATGGTGTCAATTTTCCACTAGCTGACAAAATTGATGTCAAAGGCGCAAACATTGCACCTATTTACCAATGGCTAACGCAAAAAGCAAAAAATGGTGTTTTGGATGCGAACATTAGCTGGAACTTTAATAAGTTTTTGTTGGATGAAAATGGCAAAATGTTAGCTTACTTCCCAAGTAATGTTAAACCAGACAGTGAAGCTATAGCTGCTTATTTAAAATAAGGTCCTACTAGTAATTTTAAGCAGTTTTATAAAGTAAGCGTTATCTTCGTTTCATGTTATTAAGCGAAGTAATTGGTCAGGAAAAACTAAAAAAACAATTGGTGGACATGGTGCAGCAACAAAGGTTGCCCCATGCATTATTGTTGGTGGGTCCGGAAGGATCAGGCGCTTTACCATTAGCAGTTGCATTCGCACAATACATTGTAAGTATCCCCAACCAAGCTGCTGCAACCGCTGATTTATTTGGTGCACCCGCCGAGCCAATTGCGCAACCATTTTATACGCCAGAACAAATTGCAGATGTACCAGCGTATCACAGAGCCAGTCAACTAATGCACCCTGATTTACATTTCTCATTTCCAACCATTATTGAAAAGCCAGGACAAAAAAATATTAGTGCAAATTTTATTGAGCAATGGCGTGAATTTATAAACGGCTATCCTAATGGCAATGCTTTTGATTGGCTTCAATTTATTAAAGCTGAAAACAAGCAAGGAAATATTAGTGCAGACGAGTGTAATGAAATCATCAAAAAATTATCATTTAAAAGTTTCGAGAGTGCCTATAAAGTGTTGGTTTTATGGATGCCCGAATATTTGGGAAAAGAAGGCAATAAACTTTTAAAATTAATAGAGGAGCCACCTGACAACACCATATTTATTTTAGTCGCCGCTTCAGAGGAAAATATTTTACCCACCATCTTAAGTAGGTGCCAATTTGTAAAAGTGCCTAGGCTGACAACCCATGAAATTGAGTCTGCTTTAATTGGTCGTGCTAAACTAGCCCCTGAAAAAGCAAAACAAGTGGCTATTTTGGCGGAGGGCAACTACAGGGAAGCACTTCACTTAATCCAACATAGTGACCAGGACTATATTAGTATGATTAAGGATTGGCTGAACGCCATATTGAAAATGGGTCCGGTGGCCCAATTAAAATGGGTGGAAGAAATGAGTAAGTTGGGCAGAGAGCAACAAAAACAGTTTTTAAAGTATTTCAACCACCTATTAGAACATAGTATTCGGCTAAAAACGATGGGATCCGACCTCCCTTTGGATAGTGATTTAAAGGATTTTGCCCTAAGAATCAACAAAATTGCAGGGGTGAGCCAGATGGAATCCATTGTAAATGAACTAGATAAGTCAGTTTACCATATTGAACGCAATGCAAATGCTAAAATGCTATTTATGGCACTTAGTATCAAGTTGTATCATATCATT
>RFZW01000080.1 GCA_009920495.1 Chitinophagia bacterium | reverse complement strand
GCGTTGATTTTAATTTATTTTTGGCATTGGATGATTTTATCGCTTCATCATTTTCATCTGTAACGCTATTGTCAATTTTAATGGCTTTTGTATTCGCACTTGCTTTTACCATTTTTGAATTTCCTATTTCTGGCGCTGGGGCATCTTTACTTTTTGGTGCAATATCGCCTGCACCTGTTTCGCTATTGCCTAAATTTACTTCTATATAACTTGGCTCAGGCGGTAGGATGGTTGGTGCAGACTGGTTCCAATTAAATATAAAAAACAACAAGGAGAGTAACACGCAAATAAGCGTGGTATAAATTCCTGCTTTAATATTCTTTTGTTGTTCAAAATTCAATTCCATAGCTTAAAATTAATGGAAAAATACATCATAACCCAATCTGCAAAGCGTAGCGATAATCACCATTAAAAAAACAGTACGAATAAACTGATTTCCTTTTTGAATGGCCATCTTGGATCCGAGTATACCTCCAACCGCATTACAAATGGCCATGGGGATCGCGATTGACCACATAATGCTTCCTTTAATGATAAATAAAACAATGGATCCAAGGTTCGTAGCCAAATTCACTACTTTGGCATGTGCATTGGCTTGCAAAAAATCAAACCCCAAAAAGCTAATAAAAGCGAGCACCAATAAGCTTCCAGCACCCGGACCTATAAAACCATCATAAAAACCCAGTGCCAAACATAATAATGCGCCTTTGCTTGTTGAAAATACCAAAGCATTATTGGTATTGGATTGCCCTAAGCTTTTTTTTGTGAAAGTATAAATGGCAATGATCACCAACACGAAAAATATTATGGGTTTCATGTAATGATTGCTCACAATGGTTAAGCAATAGGAGCCTGTAAATGATGCAGCAAAAGCAATGCTGGTGAAAAGAAGCATTCTTTTTAAGGGAATTTTAACTTTTTGCAAGTATTCCCTTGCGGCAAAAAAAGTGCCGGTGAAGGAAGGAATTTTCAGCGAACCAATAACGCGCGCCACTGATTCATTGGGCAATAAAATTAATCCAGCGGGCGTTTGAATTAATCCACCACCACCAACAATCGCATCTACAAATCCGGCAACAAATGCGATAACGCATAATAATATCATTGTATTATCCATGCAATTTTTTTGAAGGCCAGGTGTTAATTACAATACCTGACAATATGATTAAACCGCTGATGGCTTGAAATAAGGTAAAGGTTTCATTCAGCACAAACACCGCTTCAATGGAACTTAATAAAGGGATCAGTGTACCAAATAAAGCAGTTTTGCCAACGCCTAATTTACTAATTGCAGAATTCCATAAAAAGTAGGCAATGGTGGAATTGCCAATGCCGATGTATAAAATGATCATAACGAATTGACCGGATACAATGACCGGTTGCACAAAAGTCATCTCATAAATTGAAAAGGGAAGAAGGATAATTGCACCAATAGCGAATAGACACAATAAAAAACTATTCGAGGATATACCTACGGGCATTTTTTTTACATACACATTGTAGGTACCAAAACAACACCCTGCAGCCACCATCCATAAATCACCTGCCGCAAATTTAAATTGCAAGATATTGTTGATATCACCTTTTGACACTAAAAATAAAATCCCGATAATCCCCAATGCAATGCCAGAAACATTTTTCCAATGAAGTTTTTCATGCACCACAATTGCGGCGAGCACAGTTGCAATAATAGGGTGGATAATTGATCCAATAAGTGCCATATTTATCGCCGTCGTGTAATGACCGGCGGTATATATTAAGGTGTTATAAATGGCAAAACCAACTAACCCCATTAAAAAAAAGTAGGTTTTGTGTTGTTTGAATATTTGAATTTCGTTCTTAAAATTTTTATAAGCAAATGGGAGCATGGTTAATGTAGCTACTGTCCATCTTAAAAATGTTAAGCTAATGGGGCCCGCTAAATGAATTGCATATCTTGAAACTATAAAATTACCCGACCAAATAAAGCTTGCTGTGATTGCAAGAAGCGCGCCTATTTGGTATTGTTTGTTAAATTGATTTTTCAATTTTTATTGTTTAGTGATGCGCGAAATTTTCGCTAAAGTCACCCTTGATTCTTTCAATTGGAGGATTATAATAACCAAATTTCAAATTTGGAAATTCTTCTTGAATTAATTCCATCATTTGTTTGATGCCCATAATTTCTCCCATTTCGGTAAATCCTATTTTTCCTAAATACCAATCTGGATCAATATTAAAATTACGCCATTGAATCATTTTCAAATCAGTATCAATAATGAGTTGTCTTAAAGCTTCATACTCTGCAACACTATCTGTCATGCCTGGAAAAACAAAATAATTAATACTGGTCCATTTACCTGCTGCTGACATCACACGGATACTTTCTTTAATATCTGCAAATGTGTAATTGTTTGGACGATAATAGGCGTTGTACACTTCCTCACGTGCCGAATTCAAACTTACGCGTAAACTATCTAATCCAACAGCAGCAAGTGCTGCAACAGCTTTTGGATCGGATCCATTGGAGTTAATATTGATACTACCTTTATCGGTATGTTTTCTTATTTCAATAATGGATTCCTTAATGGTCTCCCACATTAATAAGGGTTCCCCTTCACATCCTTGCCCAAAGCTAACAATAGGAAAAGGGGCACTCATTAAATGGGGCACCGTATATTCAACTACTTCAGCAGCCGTTGGTTTAAAGGTTAATCGGTCTTGGGTGGAAACAATGGTTTCATCCAAAGGTTGGAAGGAAATACATCCAATACAATTGGCATTACATGCAGGTGAAATGGGTATGGGACATTCCCAACGGCCCATGGCTAAATTACGCGCAGCAGGACAGGTATAAGTTTGACAACAATTTTCCATTAAGTGTTTCACCAATCGGTTTTGACTATATAAGGAAAGTAATTGTTGTGTTCCTGTTTCAATGGTTTCTTGATCATATCCTTCGCAATCCTGTCTAATATCTTTTTCAATTCGTACAGCAGGCACATAATTTTTTCCATCTAACCAACCAACAGCAGTGTAACAAAATAAAGGTAATGTTGGCGCATCATCTTCCATGGTCTCATAGGCAGCAACGTATAAACCAGTATGCGCTGGAGGAATAAACGCAGCGACTGCCCATCCAAGTTCGCAAAGTCGCATTTCACCTGTTTCCACATCAATACCAATGCCACGACGACCTGGTAGTTCGTATAAGTTTCCTCCATTAGGTAATTCAATCCAATCTTCGACAGGAATAGGATAGGCATCCCATCCGGCCCTGCCTGCTACATACAAACTTGTATCTTCAAAAATTTGCCCTTCACCATCAGAGTATAATAAAAAGGGAGATGCGTTTATTGACATGAGGCAAAGGTATTAATAAGCGATTAGATCGGAGGCTTTTGGGTTAATAATATTGGGCAAGAAATAGCTTAAAACAAGCAGTTATTGCGTATTTGCATCAATTTGCTCCTTACAAAAGCTGTTAAATTCTGTGGTAATTGCATCCGAAACCGGCTCGTTAATTTGCTTTTGAATCAAGGAATTATTCTTAAAATCAATGGTGATATAATCATCTTTGATCATTAAGTTTTGAATGGCGACCCATGGAATATGCTTTTTGGGAAAGGTATTGATCACAATTCCGGCAGGGTCAACTGCTATTTCATAGGGAAATTTTACTTGACGCTCAAAAAGGGCTGCAATTAAAAATATCCCTGCGATAATTAAGCCATTGGGTTGTAAAAACCAGCCCCAGGAGGCAAATAGCAATCCCAATCGATAATAGGGCATGCTGCCTCTTTTGCGCTGAAACACGCAAAATATCCACCAACTAATGCTTGAAGTCATGATGGCAAAAATGAGTGCTGGCTTGGGAAATAAGCCTAAATAGATAGAATAGGAGAAGGAAATGACCGATATGAAAAGCATAAATTGGCTAATACGATCCACATTTTTATAATCGGGGCTTTTGCAAACAATGATATAGTCAAATACACGCATAATGGGTAGTTTCGAGATATGTAAAATTTGGTGCAATTTAACGCCATTTGGTTAACTTTGCAATATGAAGAAAATGCATGTTATTTTATTGGTCCTCATTGCTATTTCGATCGTCGCGTTAATTAGCTATACAGGTGATTTAAGTAGTTATGAGACGGTCGCATCTGCGAAACAAAAAGAAGGCAAGTTTGTGAATCTCATTGTCAAAATGGACAAGTCGATACCTGTGGATTATGATCCAGTAAAGGATCCTAATTTATTAAAATTTCATGTACAGGATAGCTTAGGTGGAAAAATTGCGGTGGTATACCATAATACCATGCCTACAGATATGGAAAAGTCAGAACGCTTGGTTTTGAAAGGAAAAGTGCAAGGGGATGTTTTTGAATGTTCCTCTATTGTAATGAAATGTCCTTCCAAATACAAGGACAATCCAAATGCAATGAAGGAACAACCTGTCACTATTAGTAATTAATCATTTTATATATTTTAATGAATACAACCACATTTATAGGGGAGCATTTACTCCCTGGTCAAATAGGCTATTTTTTAGCCATACTTTCATTTGTAGCTGCACTAGTAGCAAGTTTTTCTTTTGCAAAAGCGTTTTATGCGCCTAATATTGAATTTGAAATTCGTTGGAATAAATTAGCAAAAACTGCATTTATTATTGAAGCGGTTGCCATAGTTTCTTGCTTCCTTGTGTTGTTTTATCTTATTTATAATCATCTTTTTGAATATAAATATGCTTATTCGCATAGTGATATAAGTTTGCCTTTTCAATATTTATTAAGTTGTTTCTGGGAAGGGCAGGAAGGTAGTTTTTTATTGTGGAGCTTTTGGCATTCGATATTGGGATTAATTATAATGACCAAGGCAAAAAAATGGGGTAAAAATATTAATGGTGTGATGATGGTGCTCAATTTTGTGCAAGTGTGTTTGGCGACCATGATTGTAGGCTTATATATTTTTGATTTTAAATTAGGAAGTAGTCCATTTATATTATTAAGACATGAAATGACCTGGCCTATTTTATCACGTCCTGATTACTTACAATTTGTAAAAGATGGGACTGGATTAAATACCACTTTGCAAAATTATTGGATGGTCATACATCCACCCGTATTATTTTTAGGATTCGCATCCACCACAATTCCATTTGCTTTTGCAGTTGCTGGCTTACTGAAAAAAGAAAACAATTGGATGGATTCTGTTTTGCCTTGGGCCACTTTTTCGGCAGGCATACTTGGGTTAGGTATCATGATGGGTGCTGCTTGGGCATACGAAAGTTTAAACTTTGGCGGTTATTGGGCTTGGGATCCGGTGGAGAATGCTTCCCTTGTTCCATGGCTAGTTTTAGTTGCAGGAATTCATACCTGTTTAATTTATCGAAAAAAGGGAACGAGTTTAAAAGCAACTTATTTATTTTTCGGATTAAGTTTTTTGTTGGTTTTGTATTCCACTTTTTTAACACGCAGTGGAATATTAGGAGATACATCGGTGCATGCTTTTACTGATTTAGGTATGAATGCACAATTACTAGGTTATTTATTAATATTTGTCATTCCTTATTTTGGATTACTGATTTATAGACTAAAGCATTTAAAAGAGCCACAAGACGAGGATGAAATAAGCAGTCGCGAATTTTGGATGTTGGTGGGCTCCTTGGTTTTATTTTTATCTGCAATTGTGATTATTGCCATTACTTCCATTACTGTTTTTAATAAAATATTTGGAACTAAAATTGCACCACCGGAGGATCCAGCTTTTGCACATAACCAAGTGCAAATTTTCGTTGCTATTATCATTGGAATTTTAACAGGGGTTGGTCAATATTTAAAATTCAAAGCAACGACTTCGGGAAATTTTATCAAAA
Organism: Chitinophagia bacterium; assembly: GCA_009920495.1. Taxonomy (GTDB): domain Bacteria; phylum Bacteroidota; class Bacteroidia; order Chitinophagales; family Chitinophagaceae; genus Sediminibacterium. The sequence goes on along the minus strand of RFZW01000080.1, from coordinate 2,444 downwards.
ATATTCAATGGCCATTAATCGTAACTGCAATATTGAGTGCAATTATTTTTTATTTTATTGGCATTGCTTATGAAGAAAAAGGAATTGGTTATTTAGGTGCTTTATATGTAGGTGTAGTATCCGCTACATTTGGGATAGTTGCCAATGCTTTTTATTGGTTTGATAATTTAAAAGGGAAATTAAAATCGGCTGCTGCCAGTGTGGGTCATATTGGATTTACCATGGTGTTGTTGGGTATATTAATTTCCTCTTCCAATAAAACAGTATTAAGTTGGAACACCACGGGTATATCTCCTTTAAAAGAAGATAATGCGAAAAATAATCCAACCGGGAATCCGAGAGAAAATATCACTTTATTTGAAGGGGTAGAAACGGATATGGGTAAGTATATGGTTACTTATCAACGAGACACTTTGGATGGCTTAGACAAACGTTTTTTCGAATTAAACTTTAAAGAGAAAAAATCAGACCATCATTTTTTATTGTATCCCGATGTATTGAAAAATAATAAAATGGAAGGTTTTTCGGCAAACCCTGCTGCAAAACATTATTGGAACAAAGATATTTTCGTTTATGTGACTTCATTTCAAGATCACAGCGAGGAAGATACGACCAGTTTTAAGCCGCATCAAATTGCAATTGGCGATTCCATTTTTTATAGTAATGGAACTATTAAGCTGGATAATGTTTTAATTAATCCAAATCCCAATCTAGCTTCTGGCACCAATGAGTTGGTATTGAAAATGACGGTGACCTCAAAAGAAGGATTGAAATATGAAGCCAATCCAGGCATCTTATTAGATGGGATGACGTTGCATCAAGAGTTGGATACGGTAAAGGCACAAAATTTAGTGTTAAGCTTTAATAAAGTGGTTGACCAAAAGAAAGGTGTTTTAGAAATTGGCGTTAAAGAATCTGCGTCTTTAACTAATTTAATTACCTTAAAAGTGTATGAGTTTCCTTTTATAAATATTTTATGGTTGGGTATTATAGTGATGACCATTGGATTTATGATGTCATCTTATGCCCGATTGAAAAAGTTAAAATCTAAATAAACAAGGTTACCTCTTTGAGATTAGGGTATTAATTAACAAATGAAACAAATCCATAAATATATTGTCATCCTTATCTTCCTGGGAGTAGCTCCCCGGGTGAATTATGCGCAACAATTTACGGATACATTACGTGTGGAGGCTTTTATCACACCTGAAGGGGATACCATTCCCCAATCTTGGCTACCTACGGTTGAAGTTTCAGCTAGGCAAACCAATTACTGGAGAAAGTATTGGAAGGATTGGACTAGGCTTCGCAATGCGGTTTATGTTACTTATCCCTATGCAAAATCAGCAAGCAAAGTGATTAGTGAAGTAAATGCGCAATTGGCAAATGTAAAAGATGAAAACAAACGTAAGCAAATAATTAAATCAAGGGAAAAGGAATTAAAAAAAGAATTTGCGGATAAAGTAACCAACTTGTCGGTGTATCAAGGTAAAGTATTAATGAAGCTCATTAATCGCGAAACGGGTAACAATTGTTATAATTTAATTAAAGAATTTAAAGGGGGGTTAAGTGCTGGTGTTTGGCAGGCGGTTGCCTTTGTATTTGGAAGTAGTTTGAAGCAACAATATGATCCTGCAGGGGATGATCAAGAACTTGAAAAAATTGTCAAGGAAGTTCAAAAGCTCTATGGCTATCGAGGTTAGTTTGTTTTGTAATTAAGGTAGGTATTTGACGCCTATTTTGTACCTTTGGCTGAATTGATTGTGACTCATGAGCGAAGAAAAAAGTTTAAATTTTATTGAAGAAATCATCTCGAATGATTTAGCAGAAGGAAAATGTAAGTCCATCTTGACAAGATTTCCTCCTGAACCCAATGGTTATTTGCATATTGGACATGCCAAAAGTATATGTTTGAACTTTGGATTAGCGACTCGTTTTGGCGGCGCCACTAATTTGCGTTTTGATGATACCAATCCAGCAACCGAGGAAACGGAATATGTAGATAGTATAAAATCGGATGTGCAATGGTTGGGTTTTAATTGGGTGAAGGAATGTTATGCATCAGATTATTTTGATCAATTATACAAATACGCCATTCAGTTAATTGAAAAAGGAGTCGCTTATGTGGATGATAGTAGTCCAGCCGAAATTGCCCTTCAAAAAGGAACACCAACCATGGCTGGCACTGGGAATGACTTCAGAAACAGAAGCATTGCCGAAAACTTAGCATTATTTAATGAAATGAAGGAAGGCAAGTATGCCGACGGAACCAAAGTATTACGCGCTAAAATTGATTTAGCAAGTCCGAATATGCATATGCGTGACCCTTTATTATATAGAATTAAAAGGGCAACACACCATCGCACCGGGGATACTTGGTGTATTTATCCAATGTATGATTTTGCCCATGGTCAAAGTGATGCTATTGAAAATATTACACATTC
>RFZW01000079.1 GCA_009920495.1 Chitinophagia bacterium | reverse complement strand
GTCCCGATATATCGGGACCCTTTTTGGTATAAAAATTTTCTACATAAATGCAACTAAAATAAATCCATTCCTTTTGCAAAATAAGTTAAGGTACCTGGAAGTGCTAACCAGAAAAATTCTCTTTTAAAAATGATTAATGCAACCAAGATGATTAACCAAACAGAGAAATAGATCCAATATTTTTTGGTACTTTTTTGCGCTTCCATACTTATTTTATTTTAATGTGTTAATGTGATGTTTTGCAAATATACAAAAATTCTCAAATGAAATTATATGTCAATTGCAATACAGTGGTCATTGATTAAAGTTCTGGGGTATAGCTGTATTTAAGATCCACTTTCCAGCCTTCTTTGGTTTGTATCACTTTTAATTTATGTGCCACTTTTTCAAAGGAATTTTGGTAGTTTATCACTGAATTTGAACTGTCAATCGCACTAATTTCGTTGATCTGAATGGAGGCTTGTCTAAGTTGTTGCCTACCTTCCTTGTCAAGCATGTAATAGTTTTTAGTGATTTGTTCAAAATGACCTTGGTTCGCGCTATCGGAAATCAGGTAAAATTTTGCTTTCTTAAATTCACCTTGCAAGCAGCTCTCAATAAAATAGCGACCCCCATCCAAGGGGCTGCTGGCGATTTCAAAATTTGGTTGTTGTTGGCAACTCAAAAGGCAGATACTAGCAAAAACTAAGGTGAACAGCTTTTTAATCATATGTAAAGGTAAGTCAAATATGGAAAATTTAGGGACGGATTAACTTGTTTAATTGGCATCTTGGGGGGTTTATATTAATTTTGAATATAATAAAAGAAGGAAGCGTATGAAAAAAATATTTTTGTTAGCCGCTGTGTTTTTTGTACTACAATCATTTGCCCAGCAAAAGCATCCCTCTTTTATGCAACAAGGCAATATTTATGAAGTCAATATTCGCCAATATACCCCCGAAGGAACGTTTAATGCATTTGCAAAGCATATCCCAAGATTAAAAAAGATGGGGGTGCAAACACTTTGGTTAATGCCCATTCAGCCAATTTCTACATTTGGGCGCAAAGGTACTTTGGGTTCCTATTATGCTGTTGCAGATTACACATCCGTAAATCCGGAATTTGGGACCATGAATGATTTTAATAATTTGATCAATCAAGCACATGCATTAGGGATGAAAGTAATCATTGATTACGTGCCTAATCATAGTGGTGCCGATCATCCATGGTTAACAACCCATCCTGATTTTTATGAAAAAGATAGTACGGGTAAGCCCACTTTCACTGCTGACTGGTCCGATACACGTGAGTTGAATTTTGCAAATAAGGAGATGCAGGATAGTATGATCAATACCATGAAATTTTGGGTGAATAAAACAAAAATTGATGGATTCAGAGTAGATGTTGCTTGGGGTGTTCCCATTACTTTTTGGACCAGGTGCTTAACCGATTTAAAAACAATTAGGCCTTTATTCTTTTTAGCGGAAGCAGATGATGCCCCATTACACAATGCAGGTTTCGATGCAACTTATACTTGGAGAGAATATAATGTAGTCAAGGAAGTGGCTGCAGGTAAGAAGGACGTCACCTATTTAGATACTATTTTTAATACGATTGATACCAGCTTTATGAAAGGAGCTTGGCGATTATATTTTACAAGTAATCATGATGAGAATTCATGGAACAAAGCGGACTATGAAACGATGCCAGGAATTGTACACGCACCATTTGCAGTATTAGCACTTACGTATAATCGCACCATGCCACTTATTTATAGTGGGCAGGAGGAACCCGTGCTAAGGGCAATTCAATTTTTCGAAAAGGATCCCATTCAATTTATTAAATACGAACGTGCACCGTTCTATACCGCTTTATTACAATTAAGAAATACCAACAAAGTATTTGGTGAACAGGCGCAATTTAAAAGGTTGGCTGTAAATAATCCAAAAGCAATTATGGCTTACCAACGTGTATTTGAAAATGACAAAGTAGTGGTCGTTTTAAATTTATCTAATAAGGATCAGGTGGTTGATTTGGATTTAAATGGACAGGCGAGTAATTATAAAGAACTTTTTTCGGGTAAAATTTTTAACAAAATTAAACAACTCGCATTGCCGCCATGGGGCTACCAGGTTTTTGTAAAAATGAATTAAGCAATTAATAGATTAAAATAAACTTATGACTAAAAAGGAATTAGTAGAACAGATAAAATTAAAAAATTCTTATTTATGTGTTGGGTTAGATACGGATATTGATAAATTACCTGCAGGGTTACCTAAAAATGAAAAGGGCATCATTGCTTTTAATAAAGCCATTATAGATGCAACTGCCCCTTATTGCGTTGGATATAAAATTAATACTGCCTTTTATGAATCACAGGGGGTGAAGGGTTGGGAAGCCATGGAGGAAAGCTTGGCACATATTCCAAAAACTCATTTCACTATTGCTGATGCCAAAAGAGGAGATATTGGAAATACCTCTGCACAATATGCAAAAACATTTTTTGAAGTTTTACCTTTTGATGCAATTACGGTAGCGCCTTATATGGGTCGGGATAGTGTGGATCCTTTTTTAGCATACACCCATAAGTTCACCATTGTTTTGGGATTAACCTCGAACGCCGGAAGTCAAAATTTTCAACAACAAAAATTAGCCAACGGACAATTTTTATATGAATCAGTTTTGGAACAAGTATCCAGTTGGGGCACACCTGAACAAATGATGTTTGTGGTGGGTGCAACAAAGGCCTCTGATTTAGAAAGCATCAGAAAAATAATTCCAAACCATTTTTTACTCTTGCCAGGTGTTGGCGCGCAAGGCGGTAGTTTGGCCGATGTGACAAAATTTGGAATCAATGACTCGGTGGGTTTGTTAGTCAATGCAAGTAGGGCTGTAATTTTTGCAAGCAATGGAAATGATTTTGCTGAAAAAGCAGCCATTGCCGCTCATCAATATGCCACCGAAATGAAGACCTTATTAACTTCGCTATAGTTAGTTTAAATTAACTTTACAATACAGAATCACTTAGTAAATTATTTATCATGGCAGTCCGCGCCGATTTATTTGAATCACCAGATTATTTGCAATTGGATGAGTTGTTAAATGAAGAACAACGTATGGTCAGAAAGGCCGTTCGTGATTTTGTAAAAAAAGAAATTTCACCCATCATTGAGGACTATGCACAACGCGCTGCTTTCCCTGTACAAATTGTAAAACAATTAGGTGCACTTGGCTGCTTTGGTCCAACCATTCCAACAGAATATGGTGGTGGTGGATTGGATTATATCAGTTATGGTTTAATGATGCAAGAATTAGAAAGAGGCGATAGCGGGGTGCGAAGTATGGCAAGTGTGCAAGGCTCCTTAGTGATGTATCCCATTTTTGCATATGGAGATGAAGCCCAAAAGAAAAAATATTTACCAAAGTTGGCGACGGGGGAATGGTTGGGCTGCTTTGGATTAACAGAACCGGATCATGGCTCTGACCCATTAAGTATGATCACCAATATTAAAGAAGAGGGGGATCATGTGATTTTGAATGGTGCAAAGATGTGGATTAGCAATTCACCAATTGCAGATATTGCTGTGGTGTGGGCTAAGGATGAACAAGGTGAAATTGTGGGATTGATTGTGGAGCGTGGCATGGCTGGTTTTACCACACCCACCATTCATGACAAATGGAGTTTGCGCGCGAGTGCAACAGGTGAATTGGTTTTTGATCATGTGCGTGTGCCGAAACAAAATATACTTCCGAATATCAAAGGTTTAAAAGGGCCATTAAGTTGTTTAAGTAAAGCACGCTATGGTATTGCTTGGGGTGCGTTAGGTGCTGCGATGGATTGTTATTATACCGCTCTAAAGTATAGTCAGGAACGAATTCAATTTGGTAAACCCATTGGGGCTTTTCAGTTGCAGCAAAAAAAATTAGCCGAAATGATCACGGAAATCACCAAAGCCCAACTCATGGTTTGGCGCATTGGGGTATTAATGAATGAAGGTCGTGCAACACCGCAACAAATAAGTATGGCCAAGCGAAACAGTTGTGAGATGGCTGTGAATATTGTTCGTGATGCAAGGCAGCTTTTAGGGGGAATGGGTATTACGGGTGAATTTTCCATTATGCGACACATGATGAATTTGGAAAGTGTGATTACATACGAGGGTACACATGATATTCATTTATTAATAACAGGAATGGATATCACAGGGTTTAATGCGTTTAAATAATTTATAAAAAATAAAGATGGCGGCAGAGAAGATTTTTTTAATTGGGTTGATGGGTTCTGGAAAATCGTATTGGTCAAAAAAAATGTCCAAGTGGATAAAGTCAGCAGGGTATGATTTGGATGCATTGATTGAAATGAATGAGGAAAAAACAATTGCAGAATTATTTGCGGAAGATGGGGAGGAGTATTTTAGAAAAACAGAGACGAAACTATTAAAGTGGTTCAAGGAAAAGAAAAAGTATGTTTTAGCAACAGGTGGCGGTGCGCCCTGTTTTAATGAAAATATGCAGTGGATGAAAAAAGAGGGTATCGTTATTTGGTTGGATGAATCCATGGATGTTTTGGTGCAAAGATTGATTAAGGAAAAAGAACATCGTCCATTGATTGCTAAATTAAATGAACAGCAAATTGCAACATTTTTAGAAGAACAATTAGTAAATCGTTTTTCGTTTTATCAACAAGCAAATTATCGGGTAACCTCGGACCAAATCACTGAATCGGAATTGAAAAAAATAATACTAAAACATGCATCGTAAAATATTGATTTTGGGATTAAGTTTTGCAGCCTTGTCTGTTATTTTAGGGGCGTTTGGCGCGCATGCTTTAAAGTCGATGGTGCAGGAGGACAAATTACAAATATTTGAAACAGGGGTTAGGTATCAATTCATGCATGCAATAGCATTGATTACTTTAGCTATTTATTGCCATCAACAACATCTTAGCATTCTGGAGCAAAAATGGATTGGATGGGCGGCTCATTTTTTTATTGCCGGTACTTTATTTTTTAGCGGATCCCTGTACTTTTTGACTTTACTTTCTGCGACAAATCATCCATTGATTCGTTTTATTGGTCCCATCACACCATTAGGCGGTTTGTGTTTTATACTAGGATGGTACTTTTGGTTGCGGGTCGTTTATCTTAAAAAAGTGGATAAGTAGGCACTACTATTTCCAATTTTACACATTTTTTCAAATTCCTTTTTCGTCCTATTCAGATAACTTATATTTGTTATCATGGCAAATACGCTTAAAAGCAAAAAAGAACCCACCGTTAATTCTCCCATCTTAAATCCAGATAAGGAGGCCTCCGTTACCGTTACTGAAGTGGTAAAGGATGAGCGAACTTCGAAAATAGCGGGCGCCATTTGTTTGCTTATAGCCATATTTCTATTTGTGGCATTTACTTCTTATTTATTTACTTGGCAGGAGGACCAAGATATGGTCCAATTATGGCGTACGCAATTATTTTCAACGAATGATGTTAAAGTCAATAATTTATTAGGTTATCTAGGCGCTTTTATTGCCTACCAAATCATGTTTAATGGGTTTGGGGTAGCGGCCTATTTATTTTGCACTTTCTTTTTTGTATTGGGCGTCAACTTATTTTTTACAAAACCAATTTTTAGTTTATGGCGTAATGTGCGCTATGTAATCATTGGCCTGTTGGTTTTAAGTACCTGTTTTGCTTTTGTATCTGCGCAAGCTGCATTTTCATGGGGCGGCGCTTTGGGAGAATATAGTAGTACTTGGTTAATAAAGTGGGTGGGTAATTTTGGCACAGGTGCCATTTTATTCGTTGCTGGATTTAGTTATTTTATATGGCGTTTTAATCCAAGCTTTAATGTGCCTAATTTAAGTTTTTTACTACCTAAGAAAAAAGAGGAAGTATTTATAAGTGAAGACAACGAAGAAGCGGTAAAACAAGAATGGGATTTAAATCAAGCCGCAGCCTTGCAAAATGCCGGTGGGAATAAGTTAAAGGAAAATAAAGATGCAGATGGCAATTTAATTCCTACTGAGGTTCCGGATGGGGGAAAGCTTTTCATTGATGAGTTATCCTTAGAAGAAGAAGAAAATACCAACATCGCTGAACTGGAACCTACTTTAATTGAAGAGGAAGAAGTTCCGGAATTGGCGCCCATTGTTGATGAAGTACCCACAAAAAAGACCTTGATTTAAAAAATTATAAGTATCCTAATATTAATTTATTAGAGACGCATGGTAGTGAAAAAATTGTACAGGATCCAGAAGAATTGGAAACGCACAAAAATCAAATTATTGCTACTTTAAAAAATTACGATATTTCAATTCAACGTATTGCTGCAACCGTTGGACCTACGGTGACTTTATATGAAATTGTACCTGCACCTGGTGTTCGTATTAGCCGTATTAAAAATTTAGAGGATGATATTGCATTAAGTTTAGCTGCATTAGGTATTCGTATTATTGCACCTATTCCAGGAAAGGGGACCATTGGTATTGAAGTGCCCAATATTCGCAAGTCCGTGGTGAGTATGAAAACTTTATTGGCAAGTGAGAAATTCCAAACCAGTCAATACTCGCTTCCGATAGCCATTGGTAAAAAAATTGACAATGAAAATTTCATTGTGGATTTAGCAAGCATGCCGCACTTATTAATGGCGGGAGCAACCGGTCAAGGTAAGTCGGTGGGTTTAAATGCAATTTTAGTTTCTCTATTATATAAGAAACACCCTTCACAATTAAAGTTTGTGTTGGTAGATCCTAAGAAAGTAGAGTTGAGTTTGTACCGCGTCATTGAAAAACATTTTTTAGCAAAACTACCTGGCGAGGAAGATGCAATTATCACGGATACCAAAAAAGTAATCAGTACTTTAAATGCATTGTGTATTGAAATGGATAATCGTTATGATTTATTAAAGGAAGCAGGATGTAGAAATATCAAAGAATATAATGAGAAGTTTACTGCACGAAAATTAAATCCTGAAAAAGGGCATCAATATTTACCTTTCATTGTATTGGTTGTGGATGAATTTGCTGATTTAATTATGACTGCTGGCAAGGAAGTAGAAATGCCGATTGCACGTTTGGCCCAGTTAGCACGTGCGGTGGGAATACATTTAATTATCGCGACACAACGACCTTCTGTAAATATTATTACAGGTACCATTAAAGCGAATTTCCCGGCGCGTATTGCATTTAAAGTATCCAGTAAAATTGATAGCCGTACTATCTTAGATGCGGGTGGTGCAGAGCAATTAATTGGTAAAGGAGATATGCTGGTCAGTTACAATGGAGAAATTACACGTTTGCAGTGCGCATTTGTGGATACCCCAGAAGTGGACCGCGTATGTAATTTCATTGCAGAACAAAAAGGATATCCGCAGGCCTTCTTATTACCTGAATACACCGATGAGAAAGATACGGATGCAAGTGGTTTTGATGCTGGTGATCGGGACCCTTTATTTGAGGATGCAGCTAAATTAATTGTGAATGCACAAATGGGATCTACTTCCTTAATACAACGCCGTATGAAACTAGGTTATAACAGGGCAGGGCGCTTAATGGATCAATTGGAGTCGGCAGGTATCGTTGGGCCAAGCCAAGGCAGCAAGCCAAGGGAAGTGCTTTATAAAACGGATACTGAGCTATATGATTTTCTACAAAACCTATAACGCAATAAAATAACCCCTTAAAATTGGACCTATTCCCGTTGGATTGTTCATTAAACAACAATTGACTAATTTTGTCCAACGGATAACTTTTAATATAAAAGCTTAAAATCAACCAAATGCTGCAACTAAGATATTTATTTATATTATTTATAGCCCTTATTTCCTTTCCAGCTTTGGCCCAAAAGGACCCACAAGCTAAGGTCATCCTTGACCAATTAGGGCAAAAAGTGAAGCAGTCCAAAGGCATAATGGTTAATATTCAACTTAGTACTAAAAATAACAAGGGGAAGTCCATGGGGACTAAGTCCATCAATTTGAAGATGAAAGGGGACAAATACCTCTTACATGAGGGTAAAATGGAAATTCTTTGTGATGGTTTGAGTATCTATAATTTTGATGGGGTAAACTCCATTTCTAAGTCAGCCATGGGGGAGTCGGATCAAACCCTAAGTCCACAAAAATTATTATCAGGTAGCTACGATAAGGACTTCAATTTCAGCTTGTTAAGTCAAAATGCAAATAAGGCAACCATCGAATTATACCCGATTGATAAAAGAAAGAGTTTTCAAAAAGTGACCTTGATCATTGATAAGCTTAAATCAGCCTTATCCAATGCTTCTATCTTAGATAAAAGCAACAATATCACCGATGTTAAGGTCCTTTCTATCAGTTACACCGCCCTATTAGCAGATAACCTATTCATTTTCAATCGCGCTAAA
>RFZW01000078.1 GCA_009920495.1 Chitinophagia bacterium | reverse complement strand
TGGCAGTATAAATGAGATTAATGCCCATTTTTTGAAATTCATTTCTGAAACAAGATTGTTGTATGTCTTTTTCAATCCCCATTCTTACATGAAATTATTATAATTTTTTTAAAAGTTTCTTTCCAAGTAACTCAAACAAAGGTAAGGCACATAATGCACCAATAGCGTCAGCCAACATATCTAAAACATCAAAGCCCCTACTAGGAACATAGTATTTTTGATAGTATTCCATACCAATGCCATACAGAATACAAATAATTAAGGCAATGGCTTTTGCCCTTGTCGTTTTATATCTTGTATCGGTCAACATTTCGAAATGGAAAAATAGGGATAGGGCCAAACTTCCAAAAAGCCCCATATGCACTACTTTATCGGCGAAGGGGAGGGCCATAATTTTCGAAATCCAACTTGTATGATCAGAGAATTCATCCCCAGGTAAACTTAATAAAACAAATACAAGTACACATTCGGCAATGACCCAGAATAAAGTTTTAGTTGAATGTGTCATGATCAGATTAATGCACCAATTGGCTATAAGCTTCACTGGTCAAAAGTTGCGCAACATCATCTGGATTTACCATGGTTACTTTAACCATCCATCCTGCACCATAAGGATCGGTATTCACTAATTCAGGTTGTCCTGCTAAAGCTGGATTAATTTCGTTGATAGTTCCTGCAACTGGTAAAAATAAATCACTTACCGTTTTTACAGCTTCTACCGTTCCAAAAACAGCCTCCGCAGATAACATTTTACCCACGGTATTAATATCGATATATACAATATCACCTAGCTCGCCTTGTGCGAAATCGGTAATACCAATAGTGGCTACATTACCTTCTACTTTAATCCATTCGTGGTCCTTGGTGTATCTTAAATCGGCTGGGAATTGCATATACTTATTTTTAATTGTTGCAAAGATTCATAAAAAACGCTAAAAAAACAATCTACTAGAAATTAATGTTACTAAAATATAATAAAATATGGTCTTTTAAAAAGGCTTCCTGCTCCATTAAGTCCATCGTTGGCTTATTTTTTATTTGTTTAAAGTGGGGCCAGCCTTCTTCATCCTTACCTTCATGTATATAATAACCACTAGGAGATAGGATGGTACAAATAGCTACATGCATCAGGTCCTGCTTTTGCTCCTTACTTATCTTTTCACGAATAAAGCCCGTTTCTTGTAATCCAATTAAAAAAAGAATGGCTTCCACATCTGGCTTTTTCCCAAATTTGTCCATCATTTTTTGCTCTAAAGCCCACCACCTGGCCTGAAAATCGTCTGTGATTGCTGCCATATTTTCCTTTTTTCAATTTATTGAGCAAAGGTAGGGGATATCTAGGCGTAGTACGATGCTTTGATTATCTTTGAAAAAATATTGTTGACATGTTACAGGTAAATTTTTTACGCCAAAACCGCGAACTAGCTAAGGCCAAACTGGCAATTAAGCATTTTGGACAACCGGAATTAGTGGATACGGCAATTGCATTGGATGATGAAAGAAAGCAATTACAGGCATCTTTTGATGATACACAATCTAAGGTGAATGCGGCTTCCAAGGAAATTGGCGGATTAATGGCCAAGGGGGAAAAGGACAATGCAGAAGCATTAAAGAATGAGGTTGCGGAATGGAAGAAGCAATTAGATCCCTTGAAGGTGAAAATGGCCGAGGTGGAAACAAGTTTACATAATACCATGGTGCAATTTCCAAATTTACCCCATGATATTGTGCCCTTGGGTAAATCGCCGGAAGAAAATGTATTGGTAAAAGAAGCGGGGGCAAAACCTAATTTACACAAGGAAGCCGTTCCACATTGGGATTTAATCAAAAAATATAATTTGGTTGACTTTGAAACCGGTGCTAAAATTACAGGAAGCGGTTTCCCATTATATATTGGTAAGGGTGCGAAATTTCAAAGAGTATTAGCACAGTATTTTTTAGATTTTAATACTGCAGCTGGGTATACGGAATATTTACCTCCATTTATGGTGAACGAGGCTTCGGCTTTTGCGACAGGACAATTGCCCGATAAGGAAGGACAGATGTATCACGCGACTGCGGATAATTTTTATTTAATTCCTACGGCGGAAGTTCCCGTAACGAATATTTTTAGAGATACTATTTTAAAAGAATCAGATTTGCCTATAAAAATGACTGCTTATTCTCCTTGTTTTAGAAGAGAGGCTGGAAGTTTTGGAAAAGAAGTGAGGGGTTTGAATAGAGTTCACCAATTTGAAAAAGTGGAAATTATTCAAATTGTGCCACCTGAAAAAAGCGATGATGTTTTAAATGAGATGGTCACCCATGTTGAAAATTTATTAATTAGTTTGGGTTTACCTTATCGCATATTAAAACTTTGTGGGGGTGATATGGGATTTGCCTCAGCAATTACCTATGATTTTGAAGTGTATAGTGCTGCGCAACAAATGTGGTTAGAAGTAAGTAGCGTTTCCAACTTTCAAGCTTATCAAACTTATCGCATGAAATGTCGTTACAAAGATGCAGAAGGTAAAACACAGTTTACACATTCATTGAATGGTAGTTCATTGGCCTTGCCAAGAATATTTGCTGCCATTGTTGAAAATTATCAAACGGAAACAGGTATTGCATTACCCAAAGTGTTGCAACCTTATTTTGGCGCTGAAAATTTAGTATAAATTTTTCACGTCGTCCTAAATAAACGATACGGTTTTATAAATCAAAGCCCGCCCCGAAAATTCGGGGCGGGCTTTTTGATGTATGTATTATTTACTGTTCAACTAAATGAAGCAGCTAAATTTTTAAGGATTTAAAAATTACTAAATCGTAATCCGATGGTGTAAGGATGAAATTCAATTGTACTAACGTTTTTGTCAAACAAATTGGTTAGGCCATAGGATCCGTACAATCTGATTCCGCCAACCCCTAACTCTCCAATGGTCGCGAATCGCCAGTTATTTAAATTAAAATTACCATCGTATTTCTGCTTACCTCTTTCGCTACTTTTTTGTTTATTTCTTGCATCCACAAGGTATCCGGCACTCATACCCGCACTCATATAAAAACTTTTATTACTCTTTGGATCTGATTTAAAATTGAGTTGAAATGGAACTGTCAGGTATAAACATTTCAAATCCGACACCGTACTTTAAATTTAATTTGTTTTTATATAAGTTTACTTTTTGTTGTACAATCCATAAATTAAAATTACTTGACTTGCCATTGATTAATTTTAGATTATCCGCGCCGATGCCTGAAGGCGCTTGTATATAATATAGCGTGGGTGATTTGTCCTGAAAGTTGGCATATCCCAAATCAAAGGAAAACCAATTGGTCCTTACATTTCTTACTGGTTTGGGCGATTTATATATTTTAACTCCATCTATATCACCTTTCACCCAGCCTTTATTAAATCGTGTATGGCTTTTTTCATCCAACACCACTTTATAACGTCCTATTTGTATACTATCTTGGTCAACGGTGATTACAGGGGTTCGGCTGTTCTCCATTTTCATAGTCCTATTGCCGAATCCCTTAACGATTATCATATTACCGATGGTAATGGTATCTGCGGAAAAAGTAGTATTTCCAATGTTTACACTATCCGAGGATATGATAATAGTATCGGCTTTTAAAGGGTTCGTTTTATGGACACTACTATCCGCTTGTGCATTTACTATGCCATAACTCATCATCAATACCAAGAGTAATTTTACTTTTTTCATTTTATTTATATTTATCATTTTCGGGTTTGTTTCTTTTAAATAAGGTGGTAATTTTTCGACTCAGCTCTCTGAATTTTGCGCCATCAATTTCCAGGTTGGCAATATTAATAATGCGATCCTCCTCGTCTGTATCAATATTGCTGTATTGCACCTGGGTTGGTGTAATTGCTTCAAAGTTATTTTTTGCTTCTTCAATTACATTCGAAATGCTTGTTGGGCGTATTTCCTTAGTTAACGTAATTGTTTCATCAATCGTTTTCGTATTTATATCTTCTTTAGCTAACAATGCAATTGCTATATCATTATTAGGTGCATCAATATTTTTATTATTTAATGAGTTTGATTTGCTTTTTGCGTTTTCATTTTGGGCTATCGTATTTGTAGGTATGTTTGGCAACAGTGCTTCTTTTTTTATCTTATTTAAAGCGATTGATTTTTTTGTAGCATTGATGTCAGTGCCATTAGCTCTTTCGATCACTGCTGCCTTATTTAATTCAGTTTTCACTTCATTATTATTGGTAAAGGACGGCGACTCTTGCTTATTTTGCGTATTAAATTGGTTGTACCCAATCACGACAACCAATATTGCCGCAACCGATGCCCATCTTTTAAATGTGACAGTGGCCCACAAAGGCTTTATCTGCGCTGATTTTTTATATAGGCTATTTTTAAAATTTGGATCTATCTCTATGGTTGTGGGCGGAGTAATAAAAGTGGCCTGCCATTGCTTTACAGTAGATTGTAAAGTAATATTCGCGGACAATTTATTTTCAAAACTTGCTTTTTCTTCATTCGTCATTTCATTTTCCAAATAAGCAATACACTGTTCATCCTGTTCGCTCAATTTGTATAATGAAAATTTATTTTCATAAATGAGGGTAGCTGGACTGATCTTAAGTTGTTGTAATGTCTCCAACTTATTTGCATAATTTGGAAATTGCATGATAAAGTCATTGACTGCTGCCCTTTCCATCCCAGAAAGTTCATTATCAATATACATCAAAAAATAATGCTCGTAATTATGTTGGTTAATTTCCATGGTTACGCATTTACTTTTTCGAGTTCCAATAATTTGGTCTTTAAAAATAACCGAGCACGATGCAAATAAACTTTCACTTGACTTTCGGACAAATTCATAATTTCTCCAATTTCTTGATAGGAGTAGCCTTCATAATCTTTTAACAACACCAAACTTTTTTGTGTAGGGTTGAGTAAATTAACGGCACTTAATAAATTTTGCTTTAATTCGGAACTGGTTTGGTGCGTTACTTGATCCACTGCCATAAACTCGTTCGTGGTAGGTTTTTTATTTTCTTTTCGAATCACATCAATCATTTGATGATAGGCGACCGTAAACAAATAGGACTTGGCTTTGAGTGGGGTTACACGTTCTCGGTTAACCCAAAGTTTTTCAAAGGCAGATTGCACAATATCTTCTGCGTCTTGGGTGCTTCTGATATTTTTTACAATAAAGCGGTACACTCCATTGGAATGTTCCTCTACACAATTATTGTAATCCTGTTCAGTCATGATGGGGCATTGAGCGTTATAATCCTATAACGAACTCCTTGTAAAAAAGTTACATTCAACTTAGATCCAAACTTTAATAATCAATTACCTGCTCCATGATTCCAGCTGGTAATTCACGCCATTCGTATTGTTGGTTTCTTAATTGTGGCTCAAATCCAGCTTCAGCAATGGCTTCCTGTATGGATTTATAAGTAGTTGGCGCCTGCTTCCAAACAAACCTGCGCAGTGGCCTTACCCACGGTTAACCAACTTGCTTGAATATTTTTGATATTAGGCAGCATAATTCTACTTATTGCAATCATGCGGATATACTCTTCGGTCGTGGTTAAATTATGTACCCCTCTTATTTTGGTAAGTAAGGTATCTACGTCTTGGAAGGTCCAAGGAATAAATGCTAAAAATCCTTTTGCATTGGCTGGTTTTTTATCCTGCACTTCCCTTATACGAACCAAATGAATAAATCTTTCTTCTAAGGTTTCAACATGACCAAACATCATGGTAGCACTCGAAGTAATATTTAATTGGTGTGCTGCAGCCATCACATCTAACCATTCATCTGCACCACATTTGCCATTCGATACTAATTTACGAACACGATCCACTAAAATTTCAGCGCCTGCACCTGGGAGTGAATCCATACCTGCAGCGACCAATGCTTTTAAAACATCGGTGTGACTCATTTTTTCCAGTTTTGCAATATGTGCAATTTCTGGGGGTCCTAAAGTGTGTAATTTAATGGTGGGGAATTCAGCTTTTATTTGACTGAATATTCCGGTATAAAAAGCCAAACCTAATTCTGGATGATGTCCTCCTTGTAATAATAGTTGGTCTCCGCCCCAAGCAAGTGTTTCTTTAATTTTTACACGGTAAGTATCCATATCAGTAATGTATGCTTCGGCATGTCCTGGGATTCTGTAAAAATTACAAAACTTACAATTCGCAATACAAACATTGGTGGTATTTAAATTACGATCAATTTGCCAAGTTACTTTTCCATGAGGCACCTGCTTTTTTCTTAATTCATTCGCAATATGACTTAGTTCATTCAGCGGCGCATTTTCAAATAAAAACATGCCTTCTTCTTTAGTCAAATGTTCAAAGTTCAAGGCGCGTTGGTACAGTGTTTCTAACTTCATATCCATTCTATTAATGAGCTACAAAGTTACAGTATAAAATAAACGGGTTGTAGTAAAACCTCAATTTTTCCCTATTTAATGCCTGCTCGTTCAACAAAATGGGGTATTTAAAATAAAATTCTGGAATAGGTATTAGAAAAGGAACTATTGCACTTATTAAGTAATTTCGTACTCTTTATGATACAATTTGACAAATTCGAACTAGACAATGGCCTAAAAGTTATTGTTCATCAGGATACCAGCACGCCCATGGCAGTGGTGAATGTCCTATACAATGTGGGTGCAAAAGATGAGGACCCGCATAAAACAGGGTTTGCCCATTTATTTGAGCACCTGATGTTTGGCGGAAGTATAAATATTCCTATCTACGATGAACCTTTGCAAAGAGCAGGGGGAGAAAACAATGCCTATACCACCAACGATTTAACCAATTATTATTGTCAAATTCCAGCTGAAAATATTGAAACAGCTTTTTGGTTGGAAAGTGATCGTATGTTGTCGCTTGCCTTCAGTGAAAAAAGTTTGGAAGTGCAACGTAAGGTAGTGTGTGAGGAATTTAAAGAGCATTATATCAATAAACCATATGGGGATGCTTGGCACAAAATGCGAACGCTTGCCTATACGAATCATCCTTATCGCTGGATGACCATTGGCGCTTCCTTGGAACATGTGGAGCAAGCAAAAATGCAAGATGTAAAAGATTTCTTCTTTAAATTTTATCGTCCCAATAACGCCATATTAGTTGTCACAGGAAATGTGACCACGGAACAAGTAAAACAATTGGCTGAAAAATGGTTTGGCCCAATCGCTGCTGGGGCTAATTATGAAAGAAATTTACCAATGGAGCCAGTGCAACATAAAAGCAGATCCCAAGATGTGCGTGCAGATGTACCATTAGATATGTTAATGATGACCTGGCATATGGGCGGAAGATTGGATGAAAATTATCACGCAACAGATTTAATGACCGATGTAATTGGTGGCGGTGCCACTTCAAGATTATATGAACAATTAATAAAAGTGAAACAAATATTTTCTTCTATTGATTGTTATCATTTTGGTACCATTGATCCAGGTTTGGTGGTCATTGAAGGAAAGTTGGTCAAAGGAATTACCATGTCGGTTGCTGAAAAAGCAGTGTTGGATGAAATTGAATTAATTAAAAACACCATGATGCCGACCCATGAAGTTCAAAAAGTAATTAACAAAACTGAAAGTTTAATTTGTTTTGAAGATATGAGTATCATGAATAGGGCACATAGCTTGGCTTATTATGAATTATTAGGAGATGCAGGTTTAATGAATCAGGAATTGGAGAAATACCAAAAAGTAACCCCTGAATTAATACAACAAACTGCACAACAAATTTTTCAAGACACCAATCGCAACACTTTATATTATTATAGTAAATCATAAAATCATGGCATTAGATCGACATATGGCTCCTGTAATCAAAGATGCTATTGATTTTGACATTAAGTTAAAACCCTACCAGCATTTTGTTTTAGACAACCAAGTGGAAGTATATACTTATGAAGGAGGCGCAGAACCGGTGATGCTCATGGATATGGTATTTTTTGCTGGTAATTCCTATGAGGATAAAAACTGGGTAGCAGCTGCTACTAATTTTTTATTAAAAAATGGGACAACGAAAAAAAATGCGTTTGAAATTAATGAGGCGTTTGAATTTTATGGTGCGCATTTAAGCAGAAACTGTTACAATGAAACGGCAACCATTGCTTTGCATTGTTTGACGAAATATTTTAAGGAAGTGATTCCGGTAGTGAGTGAATTAATTTCAGAAGCCAATTTTCCCGAAAAAGAATTACAAATATATCAGCAAAATTTAATTCAACGACTATCACTTAATTTAAAGAAAAGTGATTTTATTGCGAATCGTTTTATTGATGAATATTTATTTGGCATTGATCATCCTTATGGTAAATACGCGATGCAGGAAGATTATAAAAATGTTACTTTAGCCGATTTGACT
>RFZW01000077.1 GCA_009920495.1 Chitinophagia bacterium | reverse complement strand
GTGCGTGCTTCGTATGAATATTTGTGGTTCAAATCCGCCACTACGCCAAGCCGCAAACCGTTAGTATGCATGGAGTGATTAAACCGAAAAGAACATAATAATTGTTAGACACTATATAAACACGAATCGATATCGCAATTGATGTAAATCGCTTCAGACATAGTGTTTACGGACATGACGCTTTAACACTTTTTGGGATGGTGCCGTAGTTCATTTGACGGAAGATCTCGCATATGAAAAGACTATCAGTCAAACATATTATGTCGTATTTCAATACCAATTGTGTCGTATTTTATCCCTGTGTAATTATTTTTAGTTAATACCCTTAATCGTTGATTCTACTTATGCTAGACGGGATTTTATTCTTAATAATCGGCTTATGTTAGTTTTTAAATATAGATGCTTGTTCAATTCAAGTCCATATTTTTTTAAAATCTTCTTCTAGGCTCTATTTCTCTTAATAACTGCCTTTCTATCCGCGATGATTCAATGAACCTTGGTAGAACTTCCTCCAAATATTCGGACATGTTATTTATTACTGAAGGGATGTCATGATGGGTCTTAAGATACTCGCAAGCAATTTCATGAACTCGATATAAGAGAGACATTTTATCTATAACCGAATCTCCATTAAAGTATAATGCAAGTTCTAAATCATTTAGGACTTTGTATATAGTTGATCCAGAATTATCAATATCAATCTTTAACATGTGTTTCATTCGATCTCGTTCATCGAATATTTTAATTACTTCTACTTTTGGCATTCCACCATGTTCAAAATGATCAATTAGAGCAGTATTTATATATTGATACGCATTCTCTAATCCAATGATTCTATCATTGAGGCCATCAAGTGTATTCATTGTACATCTAGCTCGTTCTCTTAAAGCCTCTATATTTTCACTAACTAGTTTTCGGCGAAAAGCTAATTCATTTAATTCTTGATCAGTCATGTTATTATATTTTATTGGGTAACTAATTTCTTAACTTTTAAAACTGTATTAACTGACTTCTTTGTTATACTAGCAATGTCTCGAATTGAATGCCCTTTACGAACGAGTTTTAAAACATCTGCGTGTCTTTCCAATGTCTTAGATTCAATCTGAACCTGACCAATCTTTCTCCCTACACTTTTAGACCCGTATTTTTGTATATGGTGATGGTACCCGGAAACCATTCTATTTTTCGTCATTTGTAATTCCATACTCGCAACTGAAAAAAGAATCTGCACCATAAACATAGATAGACTATTGGGACTTTTATCATCGTTTAGAGTTTCTAAGTTGAAGTTTTTTATATACAGGCATACCTTCTTCTCGTTTAATAATTGGATGTTTTGTAGGCTTTGAAGCACATTTCTCCCTATACGTGAGAGTTCCCAAACCAAAATTTTTTCAATTTTCCCGTCTTTTGAATTAAAACTTTGGTCTATATCTTCTAACATTTTACTGAATATTGGTCGATCAATATTTTTCTTAAGTCCGCTAACCTTTTCTTCATACACACTTATTATATTATAACCAACGCGACTTGCATAATCTAAAAGTTCATTAGTTTGCCTTTCATTATCTTGACGTTCAGTGTAAGAACTTACCCTCGAATAAATTACAGCATTTATCCTTGGCGTATCATTAAAATCCTTTGTATTTTTTCGAGACAAATTTTGTTTGATTTTACTATTCATTTTGATGAATTTTTAATTTTTTTGAGACATTAATTTTTTTGAGACGATTTTGAAATGATAATCATATAAAAAGTGACCCCATCTAATGACAGGGTCACATAACTAACCACCAACCATTACAATTGCATTAATGTACCTTTCAGTTAGGGATATATTCAATAAACAAATGGTAAGTAAACCCATGGTTTGATAATTTAAGGCTGTGAATTTTAGTATATTCATATTCAGATGGTTATGAATTCAGAAAATACTACCTTAATTACCTGCACCTACATGTTGAGTCGTTTGCAGGTGGAACCAGATAGGGGGCTGGCTATATGTTTTTTAGTTCGATGTGGTGCATCTTCCAATGAAAAAAAATATTGCTGAAAATGAGCTAGGCCAATTTCCACATTATTTATTTTATTGTCAGTGATTTGATGGGTGAAAAATGCAGTTTCTAAACTAAGCTGATTTTTATAATGCTTTTTGAAAAATTCAATAGTATATAATAAATATGGGTGAAAAATGCAGTTTCTAAACTAAGCTGATTTTTATAATGCTTTTTGAAAAATTCAATAGTATATAATAAATCAGTATCGTTATAAGTTCGATGTACAAAGCCAATTAATTTTTTTAAATCCTTGGGTTGGTGGCTGATACAAAAGTCATAAGGCGCATTATCCATACGCTGCAACAATTCTTTACTTTTATTAATGATGGTGGTTCTATTTCCCCAAGCGAAAATGGCGGCAAAGAATCCAGCAATCTCAATATCTTGTTGTTTTTTAAACTGATGCGGAATACAAATAGGATCTTTTACTATAAAATCAATCTTATTGTATTGCTTTACTTTTTGATCTAATATTTTTTTAATCTCTTGGGTCGTATTCACTTTCTCAATTGTCCTTTTGATGGGAGCTATTTTTATTCAATAGCTTGTGCTAAGTCGGCGATGATATCTTCTGCATCTTCAATACCCACACTCAATCGAATTAATCCATCTGCTAAACCATTGGCAATTCTTTGCTCACGTGGAATGGATGCGTGCGTCATGCTTGCCGGATGATTGATGAGCGATTCAACACCACCCAAACTTTCTGCCAATGAAAATATCTTTGTGCTGGATAATACTTTTGTTGCAGCTGCGATGCTATCATCCTTTAAGGTAAAGCTCATCATACCCCCAAAACCACGCATTTGTCTTTTCGCAATGTCGTGATTTGGGTGGTCTGTAAAACCACACCAGTAAACCTTTGCTACCTTTGGGTGTTGGCGTAAATAAATTGCCACTTTTTCTCCATTTTCGCAATGTCTTTGCATACGTACGTGTAAAGTTTTGATCCCTCTTAATACTAAAAAGCAATCCTGTGGCCCTGGAACGGCACCTGTACTTTTTTGTATAAAATAGAGTTGATCGCGTAAGGCTTCATCATTCATCACCAAACATCCTTGTATAACATCACTATGGCCTCCTAAGTATTTTGTAGCAGAGTGCATTACAATGGTTGCACCATCATCCAATGGATTTTGTAAATAGGGAGAGGCAAAAGTATTGTCAACACAAACTATACAATTGTGTTTTTTACCAATTGCGGCAACAGCTGCAATATCTGTAATATTCATCAGTGGATTCGTCGGCGTCTCTACCCATATCAGTTTTGTAGCGGGTGTTACGGCATTGGCAATATTATCTGCATTCGAAGTATCCACATACACAAATTTAATGCCCATTTTTTCATGCACTTTTGAAAACAAACGAAATGAACCACCATACATATCATGTGCAGCAATTACTTCATCACCTGGAACGAGTAAGCGCATTACCGCATCGGTTGCTGCAACACCACTCGCAAATGCCAAACCAAATTTTCCATTTTCAATCACTGCAAATGCTTCTTCTAAGGCAAAGCGCGTTGGGTTTTGACTTCGCGCATACTCATAACCCTTATGTACGCCAGGAGCGGATTGCACATAGGTGGAGGTTTGGTAGATGGGTGTCATGATCGCGCCTGTACTTGGATCAGGATGTGCGCCTGCATGTATGAACTTAGTTCCTAAATTATTTTTATTGTTCATTTTATTTTATTGGCTGTCTTTATATTTTGCTATTAGTTAAATCCGTTGTTGGATTCAATTTTTTTATTAATTATTATTCGATGGTATTCCCTCTTTTAAACATCCGGTAGGAAAATACCGTTGGTATGATTACCATAATAAATGTGATACTAAAAAATACAATAAATCCTGCCACATTAGGTAAAAATAAAGTGGCAACCGCTTGCACAAATCCACCATACATCCATATTTTGCCTGCTAGCTTATGTGTTTCATTCCAGTTGTTTTCATTTTCTAAAGTCCAGGGTAATTTAAAACCTGCAAAATAATTTTGATGAATTTTTGGCATGTACCAACCAAAGCCGGCAAAGAAAAGCCCTAATGCAGGAAGTAATAATTTTCCAATAGCTATGGCATGGCTGCTTGCTGAAAAAACAATAATAAAGCTGATCATGCTTAAAAAAGCAACTGTAAAAAGCGCAAATTTTTTGTACAAACCATCATCGGCTGATTTGTATCTTATTGGATCAATACTTTTAATATTTGATAAAAGTATAAATACAAAAATGCCTACGACTGCCATAATTCCTGGCCCTAGAAAAATACTGTCTTTACCGCCATAGGCATCCGCTTCCCCGCTGATATTAAAGTGGGTAGGGATGGTGTCGGGTAAGTTTGGATAAACATAGGCTGCATAAACAAGGGGGGCCGCTATCAGTAATAATGCCAAACCTAAGTTTTTTGTGTTGCTTTTCATATGTATAGATTGTACCACAAGGTACTATTTATGCCTAAAAAAATTTACTTTTGCTTCAAATTCAAACAAATGAGCAAAGGACCTGTTTCTCAATTTATTGAGCATCATTATAGACACTTTAATGCTGCTGCTTTAGTGGATGCCGCTAAAGGCTATGAAACCCATTTATTAGAAGGCGGAAAAATGTTGGTGAGTTTGGCAGGTGCGATGAGCACGGCTGAATTAGGGATCAGTTTGGCTGAAATGATTCGTCAAGATAAAATTGCAATCATAAGCTGTACTGGCGCCAACTTGGAGGAGGATGTGATGAACCTTGTAGCCCATAGTCATTATAAGCGTGTTCCTAACTATCGTGATTTAACACCACAGGATGAGTGGGATTTATTAGAGAACCATTATAACCGTGTTACAGATACTTGTATTCCTGAAGAAGAAGCTTTCAGAAGATTACAAAAGCATATTGTGAAGTTTTGGAAACAAGCAGAAGCAAAAGGCGAACGTTATTTTCCGCATGAATTTATGTATCAAGTTATTTTGAGCGGAGAGTTGGAGCAGTATTATGAAATTGACCCAAAAGACAGCTGGATGGTGGCTGCTGCTAAAAAGAATATTCCAATTGTGGTGCCAGGTTGGGAAGATAGTACGACTGGAAATATTTTTGCGAGCTATGTAATTAAAAATGAATTAAAAGCTAGTACGGTTAAAAACGGTATTGAATATATGGTGGAGTTGACTGAGTGGTACCGTGCGAATAGTGGCGGTAAGGGGGTAGGGTTTTTCCAAGTGGGTGGTGGTATCGCAGGTGATTTCCCTATTTGCGTAGTGCCGATGATGTACCAGGATTTAGAATGGCATGATGTTCCTTTTTGGAGCTACTTCTGTCAAGTTAGTGATAGCACTACTTCCTACGGTTCTTATTCAGGAGCTGTTCCCAACGAAAAAATTACCTGGGGTAAATTAGATATCCATACCCCTAAGTTTATTGTGGAAAGTGATGCCACCATTGTGGTGCCATTGATATTTGCTTATATACTAGGGCAATAGTTATAAAAACGCCCTTCGTACAAATGGAATGCCCCCAAAAGTTAGCACTTAATGGGGGCATTTTAATAATATTTATTTGGACTTAGAAAGAAATACAATTATTTGACGAACATTGAACGAAGTGAGCGGAGAGGAAAATAATTCCGTATTTTTTCTAAGTTCAATGGTTATCTCGATGGCATATTCAATTTCAAATCTCTCTTCAACATATCCTCTCTTTGTATCATTTCACATGCAGTGTGATAAATCATCAAGACTCTTTTTTGCATTAAGTCAAAATTGATTTTCTCGATCGTATCTGTTGGTTTGTGGTAATCCGCTTGCAACATACCATCATAGAAAAACAAAATAGGCACACCCATGCGTGCAAAGTTATAATGATCGCTACGATAGTAAATTCTGTTTTTATCATTCGGATCGTCAAACTTATAATCCAAAATAATATTACTAGATGCTTTATTTGCTGCTTCATTGATTGTTGGCAAATCAGTACTTAATTTATCATGACCAATTACATAAACATAGTTTAAGGAATCAGCAGTTAAGCGCTCTGTATCAACGCGACCTACCATATCAATATTTAAATCAACAGTTGTTTTTTCCAATGGGAAAATGGGATGCTCTGAATAATATTCCGAACCCCATAAGCCTTTCTCCTCACCACTTACCGTCATAAACACAATAGTGCGTCTTGGTTGCTTTCCTTTTTTAGCAGCAGCTGCAAATGCTTCTGCGATTTGCATTACGCTTACGGTACCTGACCCATCATCATCAGCGCCATAATATATAACATTGCCTCTTTTACCTAAGTGATCATAATGACCAGTAATCATTACATACTCTTCTTTTTTATCAGTACCTGGAATGATGCCAATTACATTACTGCTTTCTACATTTTCAGTTACCTTTTTTGCTGCAATATTAAGCGCAACAGGGTAGGTTGCTTTTTTAATATCCTTAAAATCAGCAACAGTTAATTTGCCTGTACTAACAATAGGGGTAATGTTTGCAGCTACTTCGGGTGAAATAGTTGCCGATAAAAAACCAGCCGCTGTCGTATTTGCTTTTAAATACATACCCCCTTTTGTTTCAGTGGGCGATTTTTTAGGAAAGTCAGGAGTAATAATCAATATACCTGCTGCACCTTTTGTGGAAGCGGTTCTTGTTTTAGCATAGGAAGAAGTTGGATTATTGAACATGCCTCTTCCACCTGCAGTAGCAGTTGGAGCTGATCCGCTGCCATCTAATACCACCACTAATTTACCCTTCACCTCTAAACTTTCATAGTCGTTTATATTTTTGCTTGGGTCTACAATGCCATATCCAGCAAATACCACTTCAGTAAAATTCCAATTGCCACTAGTGATACCTTGTAATGAAAAATTAAAATCCTTATCCCATTCAAAAGTTTTACCAGCAACCATTAATTTTTTTTCTACCAATGCATCTTGATACACTGGATATACTTGTTGGTAGCTTTGACCATTACCTGGTTGCAAGCCCATTCTTTTAAATTCTGATTCAATATAAGCAGCTGCTCTTTTTTGACCTGGAGTACCTGTTTCTCTACCTTCCATTTCCGCACTAGCAATCACAGAAAGCTTTTGTTTTAGTCCATCAGCAGTGATTATTTTTCCAAATTTTGTTAAAGTATTGGTTGTTTGAGCAAAAACAATATTGCTCATCAACAATAATAAAATCCAAATCATTTTTTTCATAAATGTAATTTTGATGATAATTAAGCGCAGCTAATTTTTGTTACCCTATTCTGATGTCTACCGCCTTCAAATGCAGTGGTCATAAATATTTCAAGCATTTCTTTTGCTAATTCTATAGGAACGTATCTCGCGGGAATACAAATTACATTTGCATCATTGTGAGAGCGTGTAAACTCGGTTACTTCTGCTCTCCAACACAAACCTGCTCTAATGCCTTCGTGTTTGTTTGCTGTCATTGCTACGCCATTGGCTGTGCCACAAAATAATATGCCAAATGCTGCTTCCCCTGTTTCAACACTTGTTGCAGTAGGATGTGCAAAGTCGGGATAGTCAACGGAATCAGTGGTATAGGTACCAAAGTCCTTTGTGGTATATCCTTTTTCATGCAACCAAGAAATAATTTCATTTTTATATTGTACCCCTGCATGGTCAGCGCCTAATGCAATAGGTTTTGAAGCATCAAACATGTATGACATAAAAAATGTTTTGTATTAAAGTTTTATTATTTATCTAGGTTAATCCCACGCTTCGTCTTCCGATTTTTTTACTGATTTATGTGCCCATCTTGAAACAAAAATACTGAACTCAAAAAGGGTGTATAATGGGATAAATACGATTAATTGACTATACCAATCAGGACTCGGTGTAATAAATGCTGCAACAATTAAAATGATCACTGCTGCGTATTTACGTGTTGTCGATAAAAATTTCGGTGTAATAATGCCAATCTTAGTTAGTAAGAAAACAATAACAGGCAACTCAAATGCAATACCGCAGCCCAATATTAAGTTGGTTAAATTATCTAGGTAATCGGCAAATGTAGGAATCGTAGTGATGACGCCCCTGGTACCTAATTGAAAGCTAGCTAAGAAATTAAACGTGAATGGACCTAAAACAAAAAAACCAAATGCAGCACCCAAAAAGAAAAAGAAGGAAACCCAGAAAATCATGAACCTTGTATTCTTTAATTCCTTTTCCTTTAATGCTGGTTTTATAAAAGCCCAAATTTGATAAAATACAAAAGGGAATGCAACGATGATACCGCCCACAAAGGCCATGCTAATACTACTTAAAAATTGACCACCAAATGTGGTGCTTTGCATGGAAACTTTTACTGGAGGCATACAAAGTGAATCACCTAAATGCAAAAAATGACTTAATTGGCAAAATGCGCGGTAAGTAATAAAATCTGGATTGATTGGACCAGTGATCACATTGTCCATAATCCAATCGCGGTAAATGAAAAGCACCAATGAGGCAATCAATACGGCAGATAAAGA
>RFZW01000076.1 GCA_009920495.1 Chitinophagia bacterium | reverse complement strand
TTTCATAAGAAATGGTGCCATTTAATATCTCAATATATCTACCCACAATATGCAGCCCTAATCCAGTGCCTTGAATATTTGTTGCGTTGGTTGCTCTAAAAAATCTTTCAAATAAATGTATCTGATCTGCCATTGGGATTCCCATACCTTGGTCTGTAATTTTTATCGTTGTATTTTCATTGTCCACTTTACAAGTAATGGTAATGTTTGCATTTTCGGGTGAAAATTTGATCGCATTTGAAACAAGATTGATTAGTACATGTTTCAATAAAATACTATCTGTATAGGTGCATATATTACCAAAATGTTCGTATTTAATTTCTTGGCCAGGTTTAAGCAGCACATTCATTTCGTTCGTGATACTATTTATGAATTCACTAATATCAAATAATTCTGATTTTACCTCTACCTTCCCTTCTTCAATTTTACCTAAGGATAAGAATTCGTTCAATATATCAGTTAGGGTTTTAACCGATGATTTAATACGGTCAATATGTTTGTCTCTTTTGGGTTGGTCCTCTGTTGTATTGTATTTTGCCAATAGTGAGATGGAAGATAAAACCGTACTTAGGGGAGTTCTAAATTCATGTGATGCCATGGAAACAAACCTTGATTTCAAGTCGTTGACTTCTTTTTCTTTCTCTAATGATTTGGTAAGGTGTTCTTTGGAAGCTTCTAGTTCAACTAATGTTTTTTGTAATTCAGTGGTTCTTTGTAAAACGGTATTTTCCAAATTGAAATTTAATTGCCTCATTTCTTCATTCACCTTTTCCATTTCTGCTTGTTGCAATAAAATCTTATTTTCATATTCATGTCGGCGGGTAATATCTACGATAAAAGCAATTGCATATTGTTGGTCCTCGGATTTAAAATGGCCTAAACTTATTTCTACTGGAAATTCTGATCCGTCTTTTTTTAATGCAGAAAGTGTCATGCCTATCCCCATTCCTCTGGACTTTGGATTTTCAATATAGCTATTTCTATAACCCACATGCTTGTGGTGAAATCGTTGCGGGATTATTTTTTCAAGCACTAGGCCTTCCATGCTATTTTCCGAGTATCCAAATTGATTACAGGCGAAGGGGTTTGCCATCACAATGACACCATGGGCATTGACTAAAATTATTCCCATGGATGCTGATTGAAACAAAGCATCAAACCTGATATCCTGTATAATTGGTTTAACTACATTCCCATTGGGGGCTGAATCGAGCATTTTTTGAAGTCGTTTGGATTCTCTTAAAGTTACAAAAAATATCTGATATTTATCAGTAAATCAATTGGTTTATTCTCCAATTAATTCATATCTAAATGCAACTTAAAAATCAATGAATTTAGTCCTTCCAACGCCATTCACCGGCAATTTGTAATGCCTCTTTTAAGTTCCTATCAGTTAGGAATTGTTTTGTTTCTTGATCCGTCAAATGTTTTGACTTTATTTCATAAGCATCCGCTACACCATATAAGAGCATGGTGCCAAAACGAACCGTATTTTTCATTCCTTTTTCATCCACTAAGTTAAATCCATCACAGTCAGCATGGTAGCATGGCCCTGCGCCATTGGGTAACCCGCCGCCTGCGCCTCCACCAGTTGGAATACCTTGCAACATGAATGGTTGATGATCGCTATGCAATCCTGCGCCAACGGATAAGGAATTTTTGAAATTGGTATCAATTTTATTAGCAATGGCACCAATACTTTGGAACAATGCTCTGCTGTCTTCCGAACTGGTTGAGAAACCTTTTGGATCATTGGTCATGTCATAATTGAACATGTACCTAATTTGATCAATGCTTTTGTCATTTTTTGCTGCTGCCACATATGCTTTTGAACCAAGTAATCCTTCTTCTTCCCCCATAAATAAAATGAATTCAACGGTGCGAGCAGGATTTAATTTCAATGCTTGAAATGTTCTTGCCATATCTAATACTGAAAATGAACCTATGCCATTATCAATGGCGCCTGTGGCTAAATCCCAACTATCTAAATGTCCACCCACCACTACTTTTTCATTGGGTAGGATCGCTCCTGGAATTGTCGCAATAATATTTCTTGCTTTAATTAAACCGGAGAAGTTAGTCATTTCAATATGGCTAAAAAGTTTTTCAGTTTTAAGTTTTTCTTTTAAAATCATACCATCTTCCTTACCAACGCAAACTGCGGGTATCGGAATTAATTTTCCAGTTACGGAAGCGGTGCCTGTTAATAAGATGCCATTGGCTGAGGTATTTATAACAATGATTCCTTTCGCGCCATATTTGGTGGCAATTGCAGTTTTTTCAGAACGATGCAAGTTGGGTGTGCCTGGTTTTGATCCTGGAAGTACACCCAAATAAACCAATGCGAATTTTCCGACAACCTTATTTGGATTATTCAAATAATCTTCCTCCAATCCATTACCCATATCAACCACTTCAAGTGTTTCATTTACTTTAATGGGGGAGTAGGCAAGTGAAACAGATTTAATAGTTTTTAATTTATCTATGGCTGAACCTATGGTTACTTTAATAGTACCACGGCTCCAACTTTCCACTTCAAATGGTTGGTATTTCAAGTTTTTAAACCCATAGGATTTAAGCAGGTTGTATGCAAATTCTTCTGCTTTTTGTCCGTTGGCGGATCCTGTTAATCTGTGACCAATAGTTTCAGTCGCAGTTTTTAATGATGGGTAGGCATTCGAGTTTGAGACTACTTCGGTATTAATATTATTGAAAATGGTTGTCCATTCCGGTTTTGTTTGGCCAAAAAGTAAGTTGCTGGTTAAAATAGAGAATAGACTAAGTGATAGCGCTTTGTTTTTCATATAGGGTCGATTTGTCTCACGAATTTATTCAAAATTTATGACAAAAAGCTAGGCAATATTTTACGGTATAATAAATAGGATTGAGCGAATTTTAATGCGTATATTTAGGTAATAATTAAATATAAAATTTATGTTTTTAATCATTCTAGGAATACTTATATTTTTTGCTGCAGGCGCTGTAAAAAATTTGAATTTACCCATCTCAGGACATAGTGGAACCGTTCGTTCGGTTGGTATTTTAATCATAGTCGCTGGTGCATTATCATCCAGTGTAAAACAAATTGATGCAGGAGAAATTGGTGTGCAATCATTATTTGGAAAAGTACAGGATGAAATTTTAACGAGCGGTTTGACGATGGTGAATCCTTTAGTGTCTATCAATACCATTGATGTACGTACACAAAACTATACCATGAGTGGCGTTCATGCTGAAGGTGATGTAGCAGGGGATGATGCTATTCGTGTATTAACTGCAGATGGATTGGAAGTGGTCATTGATTTGACAGTTTTATACCGCGTACAATCAGCGCAAGCTCCTAATATTGTTAGACAAATTGGTTATGACTTTAAAAATGTAATTGTACGACCTGTTACGAGAACCAAAATCAGAGATAACGCTGTTTATTACACAGCGGTCGATTTATACTCAACTAAAAGAGATGAATTTCAATCGAGAATTTTTAAAACTATCGAAGCTAATTTAAAAGAAAGAGGTTTTGTGCTTGAGCAATTATTGGTACGTAATATTACTTTGCCAGCAACCGTAAAGGCTTCTATTGAAGAAAAAATTAAGGCAGAACAAGAAGCGCAAAAAATGCAGTTTGTTTTACAAAAAGAAAAACAAGAAGCGGAACGTAAAAGAGTGGAGGCACAAGGTATTGCTGATTATCAAAGAATCATCAGCTCTGGCTTAGGTGATAAGCAATTACAATATGAACAAATTCAGGCAATGAAGGGATTGATGACATCACCTAATGCAAAAGTAATTATCATGGGTGGGTCAGGTAAAACGCCAATTATACTGGATGGTAAAGGAAATTAATTCATATTAACTTATATCCCAATAATTTTAAAATTATGTACTATTAAAAACTTCTGTTATTCCTTTAGCAGAAGTTTTTTTATGCTTATTTTTAATAGGTAAGATTTAATTTATGGTGTCTGAAAAACTAAAAGCCATATTGGCTGTATTGGTTGGAAATTTTTTCTTTGCAACCAGTATAGTTGCAGTGAAACATATTAGTCCTTCACTCATTACGCCAATTGCATTGACTTCAATTAGGGTCGGAGGTACCGCAATTCTTTTTTGGTTATTTTTTGGATTGAAAGCGGGGACAAATCAATTTCAGAAAGCTGATTTTTATATTATTTTGATTTGTGCCATAACAGGTATTGCTATGAATCAAAATTTTTCAATTAAGGGAATGTCTTTGACTAGCCCCATTCACGCATCCTTACTTGTTTTAACAACGCCTATTGTAATTACCTTGCTTGCAGTATTTTTTTTAAAAGAAAGATTAAATAGTTTAAAGATCCTTGGTCTTTTACTTGGAATTTTTGGAGGTGTGTTGTTGGTTTTTTCAAGAGATGTAACGGTCGTTAATAAAACAGGTCAAGCACTTGGTGACATGTTTGTTGTGTTTGGTGCTATTAGCTATGCTACTTATGTCGTTTTAATGAAATCAATCGCACACAAATACTCAAATACAACTATTTTAAAATGGGTGTTTTTGATTGGAAGTATGATAAGTATCCCATTTGGATGGCATGATTTACTTTTAGTACAATGGACCTCATTTGATGTTTTAAGTTGGTTTTGTCTATTTTATATTGTGGTTGGGGCTACCTTTTTTGCTTATCAATTGGTGAATTTTGGTATATATAAATTAGGCGCCAGTGTAGCGGGATCATTTATCTATTCGCAACCATTTTTTGCGACTATTGCTGCTATTATTTTGTTAAATGAGACTATTACGTTAACAAAACTTTTATCGGCAGGACTTATTATGACGGGGGTGTTTTTAGCCAATTATAAGCCCAAGGGTAAGTAATTGAGTTTTGCCCAATTTTAAGAGAAAATCTACCTACATTTATACGTCAAATTTTCACTCTTGGCGTGTTCAATCAAAAGGTGCAACTAAATTGTAAATGCCTTTTTATAGTAATTGTTTCGGTGATTAAAAAAAATAGTAGTATGAAAAAAAGTTTGTTTCTGTTTGCATTTTTTATTGCAACCATTGGGTATTCTCAAAACAAAATTGATAAAAGTAAGTTGGTGGCTTCGACTTACAATAAAACTGTCAATATATATACAACGGCGGATAGTTCATCTTATCGATTAAGTTTAACAGGACAAGCCAAGTTCCATGAATTAGCACAACCACTTGAAAATGAAGTGAGTATATTTGTCGACCCCACAAAAACTTTTCAAACATTTTTAGGCATTGGTGCTGCGTTAACGGATGCGAGTGCGGAAACATTTGCAAAACTCCCTAAAAAAACACAAACAGCTTTTTTGCAAGCTTATTTTAATGTAGAAAATGGAATTGGTTATAGTTTGGCAAGAACTAATATTCATAGTTGTGATTTTAGTTCCGGAAGTTATACCTATGTGAATGAAGGGGATAGTTCATTGAAAAGTTTTAGTATTGACCATGACAAGCAATATCGCATTCCATTTATAAAGCAAGCTGTTGCAGCTGCGGGTGGAAAGTTATTATTATACGCCAGCCCTTGGAGCCCACCATCATTTATGAAAACAAATAAAGAAATGTTACATGGAGGGAAGTTGATTTCAAAATATTCGCAAAGTTGGGCTAATTATTTTACCAAGTTTGTAAAGGCCTATGAAAAGGAAGGCTTACCAATTTGGGGAATTTCAATTCAGAACGAACCCATGGCCACACAAAAATGGGAGTCATGTATTTTTACTGCCGAAGAGGAAAGAGATTTTTTAAAAAATTATTTAGGACCCACAATGGCAAAGGAAGGTTTGGGTGATAAAAAAATTATTGTCTGGGATCATAATCGAGATTTAATGGTGCATAGGGCTAATGTAATTTTCGATGATCCTGCTGCAGCTAAATATGCATGGGGTATGGGCTTTCATTGGTATGAAAGCTGGAGTGGGGGCACCCAAATGTTTGAAAATGTAGGGTTAGTCAACAAAACATTTCCAACTAAAAATTTACTCTTCACTGAAGGTTGTGTAGAGAGTTTTAAATTAAATAAAATTGAAAATTGGAGTTTGGGTGAGAAATATGGACAATCCATGATCAATGATTTCAATAATGGTTCAGTGGGGTGGACGGATTGGAATATATTATTAGATGAAATGGGCGGGCCTAATCATGCAGGGAATTTTTGTTTCGCACCCATGCATGCCAATGTAAAGTCGGGACAATTATTGTTTACTAATTCCTATTATTACATAGGTCATTTTTCAAAATTTATTCGTCCAGGAGCCAAAAGAATTCAAAGTGCTTCTAGTCGTAGTCCCTTATTAACTACGTCCTTTAAAAATAAGAATGGCACAGTTGTAGTTGTCGTAATGAACCAAACAGGGAGTAAAATGAACTACAATTTATGTATTGGGAAAACAGCAGCAGTTGTTGAAATTTTACCACATGCAATTCAAACGTTAGTTTTATTATAATTTTATTGTATAATATTTCAAATGAAAAAATTAATAGTACTATTTTGTTTTGTAATTTTCATCACGGCATTATTCGCGATTCCTTTTTTAACCCCCATCAAGCCAGTTGTTTTAAAAACCCTATCCACTGATTTAAACCAAGACAAAGAAAGTGGGGCTTCTTTAGCTAAATTGTATTGTGCAAGTTGTCATTTATTTCCATCACCTAGTCTATTAGATCAAACGACATGGAAGAATAAAGTATTACCAAATATGGCTTGGAGATTAGGAATTAGAGCAGGATATGCTAGTCCTTATCATGACATGGATTCAAGTGAAGTGAGATTAGTAAAAGTTGCAAATATTTATCCAAATAACCCAATAATCTCAATTACACAGTGGAAAAAAATATTTAATTATTATATTATAAATGCGCCAAAAGATCCAAAATCTATAAAATTTTTGCCTCTAATTCAAAAAAGGGCATCTCAATTTATAGCCCAGCCTATATTTATAGAAGATAAAGAATTACCTAAAACTACAATGGTGAAATTTGATTCAATTCATTCACTACTTTATATAGGAGATGCTAGGGGCGAATTATACGCATTAAATAGTCGATTAAAATTAGATCACAAATGGGTTTATCCTTCTGCGCCTGTTGATATGCATTTTCAAAGTTCTAATTCTGAAGTTCTATGTATTGGAAGTGTTGCTCCAACTGAAAAAAAAGAAGGCGTTTTATTTACTTTAGACTCAAGTATTATATTATCAACATTAGCTAGACCTGTGTCTATGGAATATGCTGATTTGAATGCAGATGGGAAATTAGATTTAATCATATGTGAATTTGGTAATCATACGGGAAAATTAAAATGGTATGATGGTGGCGACCGCCTTAAGGAAAATATCTTACTTTCAAGACCAGGAGCAAGAAAGTTAGAGATTGTGGATCTTAATAAAGATGGAAAACTTGATTTAATTGTATTAATGGCACAGGCGCAAGAGGGGATTTATTATTTCGAGAATTTAGGTAAAAATAAATTTAAAGAATCTGTTTTAATTAACTTTCCGCCAGTGTATGGTCTAAGTTATTTCGAATTAGTAGATTTTAATAAAGATGGGTTTTTAGATATTTTGTTGACGAATGGTGATAATTGGGACTTGTCAAGAGTTAAGAAAAATTTTCATGGTGTTAGAATTTTCATGAACAATGGAAGGAATCAATTTACACAAACTTTCTTTTTCCCACTTTATGGAACTAGTAAAGCTTTGGCTAGAGATTTTGATGATGATGGTGACTTGGATATTGCTGCAATTTCTTTTTATGATGAATTGGAGAAACCTGAGGAAGGGTTTGTTTATTTAAAAAACATGGGGAATAATTATTTTGAAGCATTTTCTACACCCGCAGCTGCTAACGGAAAATGGCTTACAATGGAGGTCGGTGACATCGATAAAGATGGGGATATTGATATTATTTTAGGATCATTTATATATTCAATTGCAGAAATGATGGGGTTGATCAATAAGGGTGTTGAACATTTTCCTCAATTATTATTATTAACCAATATCAAAAAATAGTTATGTGTCATTTTGATATATTTTTAATGAATACCTTAGTATATTACAAATTAAAATAGCTATTTTGAAAATACCAAATTTGCTTATTTATACTTTGATCTTCGTATTTTATTCAAATACAATTTTTGCACAAAAAAATGTCAACATTGCATGTATAGGAAATGGGGTGACCTATGGCATAGGTATTGAAAACAGAGAAAAGAATAATTTCCCGCAGCAATTGCAGTATTTACTCGGGGTGAATTATAAGGTAACTAATTTTGGGGTAGTTAATGCACCTGTTTTAAGTAATGGGGTAAACGGATACAACAAAACAGCGGCATTTACAAAAAGCCAAACAGGTAACCCAAATATTGTTTTTGTTGAATTAGGTTTAGATGAAATAAAGGCAACTGATACTGCTGTTATATCAAATTTCACAATCACCCTTGAAGGTATTGTACAGTCTTATACTAATTTGTCGACGCGCCCGCGTATTGTTCTATTATTGCCTTTGCCTATTTTTTTAAATGATAGTAGTTTATTAAA
>RFZW01000075.1 GCA_009920495.1 Chitinophagia bacterium | reverse complement strand
AGTGTGAATCAGCTTGGAGACAAAGGAGTATATTTACACGGCGGAATTAATTTTTAATTTAGATGAAAGTAGCAATATATAGTAGGGGATTTGATTTGGATCAGCGACAATCTTTAAATGCATTGTTGTTGGAATTGCACAAGCATGATGTTGCCATTTGTATTTTTCATGACTTATTACAAAAATTTGATCTTTGTGCCCCTGTTGGGAAGGAAGCCTATATCCCATTTACATCTGCTTATGATTTACCTGAAAATATTGATTGTTTAATTAGTTTGGGCGGCGATGGTACAGTATTAGATTCGGTTACTTTAGTAGGGGATTCAAATATTCCTATTTTAGGCATTAATTATGGCCGATTGGGTTTTCTAGCTTCCATTTCAAAAGACGAATTATCATTAATGGTGGATGCGCTTATGAATCGTACCTATGTCATTGAAAAGCGAGCATTGATTCACTTGGATGCAAATATTCCTGTTTTTGGCACAACGCCCTATGGACTAAATGAATTTGTTTTACATAAAAGGGATACTTCTCCTATGATTAAGATTCATACTTATTTGAATGGGGAGTTTTTAAATTCCTATTGGGCGGATGGCATCATTGTATCCACCCCCACTGGGTCTACAGGCTACAATATGAGTTGTAATGGCCCTATTTTATTTCCTGATTCCGCTAGTTTTGTAATTACACCAGTAGCGCCGCATAATTTAAATGTACGTTCTATTGTGGTTCCGAATACTTCCGTAATTTCCTTTGAAATTGAAGGTAGGACCGAAGAATTGATTTGTGCTTTAGATGCGCGTAAGGAGATTGTTCCAAAAACAATTGAATTAGCCTTAAAACAAGAATTATTTTCCGTTAGCTTTATACGTCTAAATGAAAACAGTTATTTAACTACATTAAGAACAAAATTGACTTGGGGCTTGGATAAAAGAAATTAGTTAGCATATGTTTAAAAGCGTTTTATCATTATTTGTTTTTTTATGCTGTTCGCAATTTGTGATGGCGCAACATACTGAGTTGTCTGAGAACAAAGGAGAAGTGGGCTTACTCATGGGATTGGCTTCCTATCAAGGGGATATTGCACCAGATGTGCAAGTGTACTACAGAAATTATGGTGTGTTTGCAAAAAAACAATTAAATAGTTATGTGGGTGTAAGATTGAATGTGGAAATGCAAAAATTGGCATCTCATGATATGTTATCCTTAGACCCTTATGCAATTTTGCGAAATGCAAATTTTCAAATCAATACGATAGAGGCAAGTGTGATGGGCGAATTTTATTTTTTAAATTATATTACAGGGTCACGTAATAAAAAGTTTACACCCTATCTTGGTTTTGGGGTTGGGTATTTGCATAATTTGGATACCATACGTAACAATAATACCAGTGTTGCTAGTCTTTCTACTGATGATGTGTTAAATGGCAAACAAAAGCAATCGGCGCTGAATTTAACTTTACCATTGAACCTGGGTTTTAAATTTAATGTTTATCGCAGATTCAATATTTTAGCCGAAGCTACTTACAGATATACTTCCACAGATAAGCTTGATTTCATAGACGGCAATTCCACCCCTGCAACCTCGGTTGCCCCTTTTGGGTATCAAGGTAGTGCTAGTGGTAATGACCGTTTTTTTACAGCAAAATTGGGTATTTCTTATTCCTTCAATAATATATACGGGATTGCACAATACAAACCCAAGAAAAGCATCGGGTTATTCAATAGGTTTAAACGAAAATAACCTTGGATTCGATTAATTTTGCAGTATGGACAACTTGGATTTAAATAGATTACCTAAGCATATCGCCATTATTATGGATGGTAATGGACGATGGGCGCAAGAAAAAGGACAGGATCGACTTTATGGGCATTTTCATGGGGTGCAAAGTGTTCGCAATATTGTGGAAGCGGCTTCAGAAATAGGCATAAAATACCTCACTTTATATGCATTTAGTACTGAAAATTGGGACAGGCCAGCAGCCGAGGTGGCAGGCCTAATGAGTCTATTTGTAGACACCATCGCCAAGGAAGTACCTGATTTGCATAAAAACAACATCAAATTGCACTTTATTGGGAATCTTTCTTTGTTACCAGATGACGCCAAAGCAGCCTTACAAAATGCGACCCAAACCACCGCTAATAATACTGGGTTAGAACTAATCATTGCGCTTAGCTATAGTAGCAGGTGGGAGCTTATCCAAGCGATAAAAAACATCGCCGAAAAGGTACAAACTGGGCAAATGCAGCCTGAGGATATCCAGGAGGCCACTTTGGAGGCAGCCCTTTCTACCAGTGCATTTCCGGACCCAGAGCTCATGATTCGTACCAGTGGCGAATACCGAATTAGCAACTTTTTATTATACCAGCTAGCCTACGCTGAATTGTACTTTACGGAGACCCGTTGGCCCGATTTTCGCAAGAAAGATTTGATAGAGGCCATCCTCGATTTCCAATCTAGAGAGCGCAGATTTGGGAAAACCAGCCTGCAAGTACAAACAAATGAGTAAAAAAATTAATATAACTATTTTACGGTTTTAACAAAGACTTTGAAATATTACGAGTAATTTGCGACACTTTTAAAATTATAAATGTAGCCCCTTTGCAGATGCAGAAATATTTTCCATTTTATATAGGATCTTTATTGGTTCTTTTTTTATCCTCGACTTCTTTTGCCCAGGTGGCACCCGTGAAGGATTCAGTTTCACAGATTAATGTTAAACTCCTTAATATTTTTAATCAAAAAAACCCTGCCAAATACAAAATTCGGGACATTAAAGTGGTGGGAGATGTTGAATATGATGAGAATTTATTATTGTCCCTTTCTACCTTAAATATTGGGGACGAAGTATCAATTCCTGGAGGTGATAATTTTGCTAAGGCCATCCATAAATTAATGGATCAAAATTACTTTAGTGATGTGAGCATTTATATTACAGACTTGGTGAATAATGAAATTGATGTTGAAATTAATGTAGTCGAAAGACCAAGATTATCTAAGTTTAATTTTTTAGGGGTTAAAAAATCAGAAACTGATGAATTGTCTGGTAAAACTGGTTTAACCCCGAATAGGGTTATTACTGAAAACATGAAAATCACTGCAGTTGAAGGGATTAAAAAGTTTTTTGCAGAAAAAGGTTTTCAGGATGCAAAAGTGACCATCATAGAAAAAAAGGACGCATCTAAAAAGAATAGTTTGTTATTGGATTTTAAAGTGGATCGTGGTCCGAAAGTGCGTATTAATAATATCAATTTTGGTGGCAATTTAGTGGACGAAGTTAAACTGAAGAAAAGTTTAAAGGAAGTGCATGAAAAATCTAGAATGACCCTTTTCCCTGTATACGACAAACCAGTGATTGTAAAAACAACACCGTATACTTTTGAACAGTACATGGCTGAAAAAGGGTATTTAACTTTTACTAAAACTAGAAAGATTTTAAATCCTTATGTGCGTTTTAAATTGTCTTCTTCAAAATATAGCGAGAAAAAATTTGATGAGAGTCGAGATAATTTATTGAACTATTATAACTCTTTAGGGTTTCGTGACGCCGTAATAGAAAAGGATACACTTTATCATAATGCAGTAGGTAATTTAAATATTGATATTCAATTAAAGGAAGGGCGTAAGTATTTTTTTGGAAATATTACTTGGAGAGGAAATACCAAATACCCCGACTCCCTATTGACTAGTATTTTAAATATCAAAAAAGGAGAAATTTATAACCGCGAAATATTATATAATAAATTAGGAAAAACACAAACAGCGGTGAAACTGCGGTGTATAATGATACCATCG
This sequence comes from Chitinophagia bacterium, assembly GCA_009920495.1. Classification (GTDB taxonomy): domain Bacteria; phylum Bacteroidota; class Bacteroidia; order Chitinophagales; family Chitinophagaceae; genus Sediminibacterium. The sequence continues at coordinate 4,992 of RFZW01000075.1, read as the reverse complement.
ATTTTGAAATAAGAATGAGAGAAGGACCACAAGCGACTATTAAAACAGTTCGTATTGCTGGTAATGAAAAAACAAAGGACTTTGTAATTCGTCGTGAAATTAGAACCATACCAGGTGATAAATTTAGTCGTACTTTATTGATTCGTTCTCAAAGAGAAATTTCACAGTTAAATTATTTTGACCAAGAAAAAATTAAAATTGATCCTGTACCAAATCCAGAAGATGGTACGGTAGATATTAATTATGGTGTGGAAGAAAAATCAAGTGACCAATTAGAATTAAGTGCAGGTTGGGGTGGCTATATCGGACTTACAGGTACTTTAGGTATTACTTTTAATAATTTCTCCTCTAAGAACTTCTTTAAAAAATCGGCTTGGGATCCCTTACCTATGGGGGATGGACAAAAATTAAGTTTGCGGATTCAAAGTAATGGTAAGGCATTCCGTTCAACGAATTTTTCATTTACGGAACCTTGGTTTGGCGGCATTAAGAGAAATACTTTAACAGTAAGTGTATATAATACGAAGTATGGTCAAACCTACGATATGCAAACGGGTATGTATAATCCAAATGCAGCTGATGCGCGTTATATTTCTACCACAGGTGCTACTGTTTCCTTTGGACGTCAGTTGCAATGGCCTGATGATTATTTCTCCTTAAGCACGGGCATTAACTATACACGCTATACTTTAAAAGATTACGCAATTGATCCTTATAATTTACCTAATTTCTCCAATGGTAATGTAAACAATGTCAACTTCAGGGTTGCTTTACAAAGAACCTCCATTGATCAACCTACTTTCCCAAGAACAGGTTCTACTTTTTTATTGAGTGCGCAATTAACACCGCCTTATTCTTTATTTGATCCCAACTTTGGAAAAAGAGAAAACCCGTATCAATTATTAGAATATCATAAGTGGCGTTTTAATGGGGAGTGGTTTGTGCCATTAGGTAAACCAGCTGGGGAAGAACATAATAAACAATTTGTATTACGCTTTGCTGCTAAGTACGGGTTTCTTGGACGTTATAATACGAATCTTGCTATTTCTCCTTTTGAAAGATTCCAATTAGGGGATGCGGGATTAAGTAATCAATTTGCATTATTAGGATATGATATTATTGCACAAAGAGGTTATCCTGTGTATGAAACATCCAATCCAAAAGTTAATCCTGACCAACAATCAGCGCGTCAACATTTTACCATTTTTAATAAATATGCTGTTGAAATTAGATATCCATTAAGTTTGGCTGCTAGTAGTACTATTTATGCATTGGGCTTTTTTGAAGCAGCGAATGGATGGTATAGCATGAAGGAATACAATCCATTTAACCTGCGTCGTTCTGTAGGTTTGGGTATGCGTTTTTATCTTCCCATGTTTGGACTATTGGGATTTGATTATGGTATTGGTTTAGATCGATTAAATGGTACCAACTCATTAAAAGATGCAGGTAGGTTTACATTTATGCTAGGTTTTGAACCAGAATAGTCACTTAGTCAAAAAGTAAAGTAATTTTTCATTTTGTTATTTAAATTATAGCTTATGCAATTCAATAAAGTTTTTTTTGTTTTAGCCATCGCCATTTTGACGTCATTTTCAGTAAATGCGCAAACAAAATATGCGATCATCAATACCAAGTATATTTTAGATAAAATTCCAGAATATAAGGAAGCGGATAAAAAATTAAAGGCATTAGGCGATCAATGGCAACAAGAAATTGATCAAAAGCAAATGACACTCGATAAAATGTACAAAAATTATGAGGCTGAGCAGTTTATGCTTTCTGATGACCTAAAGAAAAAAAGAGAAGATGAGCTTTTTGTGAAAGAAAAGGAGCTTAGGGACCTTCAAAAGAAACGTTTTGGATATGAGGGGGATTTGTTTAAGGAACGCCAAAAAATGGTTAAACCCATTCAAGATAAAGTGTATAATGCAGTCCAAAAACTAGCTACTGCTAGGGGATATGACTTCATTTTAGATAAAAGTGAAGGAATTACCATTATATTTGCAGACCCGAAACTGGACAAAAGTGACGATGTTTTGAAGGAATTGGGTATTAATAATTAAGAAAAATAAATAGATTTTTTAAAAAAACAATTAGATATGAAAAAAGGTTTTTTATTTGCAGCCATTTTATTAGTTGCAGCTTCATTTAGCAACACAGCATCTGCACAGGTTAAAATTGGTTATTTTGATGATCAAAGCGTCATTGCTTTATTCCCTGGTATCCAAGAAAAATTAGATACTGTTCTTAAATCTTACGCACAAGATTCTTTACAAGATGAGTATAATTATACTTTAAAGGATTATCAAGTTAAAGATAGTATCTACAAAAGAGATTCTGCAGATTTGTCTAAGCGTCCAAAGGCGTTACAAATGGCAACTGACGATTTAAATCGTTTAAAATACAAGTTGATCAACTGGCAACAATACCAACAACAATCTATGGAGCAAAAACAAGAATCATTGTTAATGCCTTACAGACAAAAAATTGCTACAGCATTAGGCGAAGTTGTTACTGAGCAAAAATATACTATGGTATTAAAAGCAGAATCTTTGTCTCCTTACACACAACCTTCGATCGTTGACAATTTAACCATTCGTGTTGCGATGAAGTTAAAATTGCCTTTACCAAAGGAAATTGAAGATGCATTTAAAGCAGCTACAGGTGGTGCTCCAGCAGCAAAGCCAGCAGCAGCAGCTAAAAAAGGATAATATTTTAAATATATTTTACCAAGAACCTCGTTGTTTACAACGAGGTTCTTTAGTTTTACGCAATAAAATAAATATATGTCTACTGCGCCAATTGGTGTTTTTGATAGTGGTTATGGTGGGCTCACTATTTTAAAGGAGCTCAAACATACTTTACCTCAGTATGATTATATCTATTTGGGAGATAATGCGCGTGCCCCTTATGGTCCTCGATCCTATGATACGGTATATCAATACACCCTTGAAGCAGTCAATTGGTTTTTTAATCAAGGCTGTTCCTTGGTGATCTTGGCATGCAATACGGCATCGGCAAAAGCACTTCGTACCATCCAGCAAAAGGATTTACCAAAGATGGCCCCCGACAAAAGGGTATTAGGTGTGATCAGACCCACCACTGAAATTTTAGGCAATTTTTCAAACACCCATCAAGTTGGAATTTTAGGAACATTGGGCACCATACAAAGTGACAGTTATCCCATTGAACTGGCTAAATTCTTTCCTGATTTGAAAGTTTTTCAACAAGCCTGTCCTTTATGGGTACCCTTAATTGAGAACGGAGAACAGGATAAACCTGGCGCAGACTATTTTGTGAAATCTTACTTGGATCAACTTTTTTCTCAATCCGCAGACATTGATACCCTTTTACTAGCATGTACTCATTATCCCTTATTAGCGGACAAAATAAGGGCTTATATGCCCAAGGGGGTAAATATAGTAACACAAGGGGCTATAGTGGCTAAAAGTCTTGCTAAATACCTTGAAAGCCATCCTGATTTAGCCCAAAAATGTAGTCAATCCGGACAACTTAGTTTTTACACTACCGACAACCCACAAGCCTTTGAATTGCAGGCCAGCACCTTTTTTGGACAAAAAATTGCTGCAAAACATACAGATTTAGCTTAAAAAATAAAAAAATACCCTATTTTTGCCGTCCTTTCACAGGTAGTGGTATGGTGACTGCTATTAGGAACAGGACGAAAACGAAAATTTAAGTACAGAAAAGAAAAAAATTTAAGACATACTATGAAACGTACATTCCAACCACATAAGCGTCGTCGTAAATCTGTTCACGGATTCCGTCAACGTATGGAAACAGCTAATGGTCGTAAAGTATTAGCAAGCCGCCGAAAGAAAGGACGTAAAAAACTTACAGTATCAAGTGAAAAAGGATTGAAATAAATTCATTGTAGGATTTCCTTCATTCACTCGAAATTCAATAATTTTAAAGTCCTTCCCGAAATTCGGGAAGGACTTTTTTAATGCCTATATTTAATCTGTTGTCTAAAAATTTTACATACCAAAAAAAGGATAAGCTCAAAAGCCGAAAGCAAATGCAATTTTTGTTTTCGAAAGGAACTGCAATCACCATGCATCCTATCCGATTGTTGTATACCATTGAAAAGGGGGAAGCAGGAATTTTTCCGAATGGATTACTGCAAGCTGGGGTGGGTGCGCCCAGTCGACAATTTAGAAAAGCGGTACAACGCAATAAAGTAAAAAGATTATTACGTGAAGGCTACCGATTAGAAAAACCAAATTTTACGAATAGTATAAACTTAACAAACACGCGACTCAATTTATTTTTTTTATATCTAGATGCGCATGTGCAAACCCAGCAACAAATTCAAGCTACGATTAATTTGATTTTGCAAAAACTAGCAGATAAGTTAAAATCAAGTGTTGTATGAGTAAGCGTTACAATAATATTGACATTATAGGTTTGATAAAAAAAATAAGTGCCTTTCCATTTATTATTTTAATTCGGTTTTATCAATTAGTATTGTCACCTTATTTGGGTGGCAGCAAATGTCGGTTTACCCCAACCTGTTCTCAATACACCGCCACCGCTATTGAAAAGTATGGCCCAATTAAAGGAATATTTTTAGGGATGAAACGAATAAGTAAGTGTCGGCCTGGTGGGGGACATGGATTTGATCCTGTTCCATAAAAAAATCCCAAAGCGGTTAACTTTGGGATTTTTAAATAAGTGGATACTCCACCGAATTTCAATTTTATTTCGCAGCAGCAAAACGATCAGCAACGACTGACCAGTTCACTACATTCCAAAAAGCAGCTAAATAATCTGCTCTTCTGTTTTGATATTTTAAGTAGTAAGCGTGTTCCCAAACATCTGCGCCTAATAATGGGGCACCTTTAACATCTGCAACATCCATTAATGGATTGTCTTGGTTGGGTGTTGAACTTACTTCTAATTTTCCGTCCTTTACAATTAACCAAGCCCAGCCACTTCCAAAACGTGTCATACCTGCAGCAGCAAATT
>RFZW01000074.1 GCA_009920495.1 Chitinophagia bacterium | reverse complement strand
TTTTTTTTATGTGGTTCAGTTAATGAAAAATCAATACTAAAACTTAAGCCATCATTCACCGATGAAAATGGAATGTCATGAATATAAAAGTCCGTATGTGGCGGGATAGATGATGCGATAGAAAAATCAGCATTACCGGAGAATAATTGATTGTAATCAAACTGGTAGCTTACCCTGGTTCGATTAGATAAAAATATTTTTAAATTCTCCACCACTTCATCATTAAAATCATCCAAACTAAACTTGGGTATCAAATTCAAATGTACCCCGTCATCCTCCTTACTATCGTTTTTCTGAAGCTTCTCCTTGGGGATTTGATCTATGTATATTTTTTGTGGTACTCTTTTTTCTTGAAATAATTTTTTCTCTGTAAATCGTTTATAATAGGGGAAATCTATTTGATCCATATAAGCCGGGAACTTAACACCCCTTACTTCAATCATGACCATTTTGTCATTCATGATGTCAATGATGATACCTTCCTCATTACTATGCAATACTAATATTTCATCCCCTACCTGATACTTCATAATTCAAAAATTTACAAACCCCCCTCATCCTTTGCCAATAAACTTTTACGACGACCATAAAAGGTATAAAAAACCAAACCAATAGTCATCCAAGCAAAAAACCACAACCAACTTACTGGCGGAATTTCAATCATCAAATACATACAACACATAGCACCTACTACAGGTATGACCGAATATTTGCGAATAAAACTAAGCACTGCAACAATGATTAATACAAAAACAAAAATTAAATATAAAAATTCCTGATACCCTTCCGTTTGAATGGCAGCAAATGCACTGGAAATTCGATCAAGACCAAAATATATAAATATTGCTGCCAAACCAGGAATAATAAATTGCCCATTAATATAAGGTAACTGAAAAGATTTCTTTTTAACATCAGGCGACAATCGAGGTAAAACCAATACCCCAAAACAAACCAATACAAAGGCAAATAAAGTACCAATACTGGTAAGGTCAGTCATACGACTAATACTCATAAATAAGGAGGGCACACCTACAAATACACCAGTAATAATAGTGGCAAAGGAAGGTGTCCCAAACTTCGAATGTACTTTTGAGAATTTTTTAGGCAATAACCCATCTCTACTCATACTCATCCATATTCTTGGTTGTCCCAATTGAAATACGAGCAAAACACTCGTGGTCGCTACTACCGCACTGATTGAAATGATGTAACCAATTTTATGCATTCCAATTTTTTCAAAAACAAATGCCAATGGATCATCTACTTTTAATAAGGAATAGTTCACCATACCGGTAAGCACAAGTGCAATTAAAATATATAGCACCGTACAAATAAGTAAAGAATAAATCATCCCCTTAGGTAAATCTCTTTGTGGATCCTTACATTCTTCCGCAGTCGTTGAAATGGCATCAAAACCGATATAGGCATAAAACACAGCAGAGACCCCTGCTAATACCCCAGTAAATCCATTGGGCATAAACGGCGTCCAATTGGAAGTATCCACATAAAACGAACCTAAAACAATAACAAAAATGATAATGATGATTTTAAATATCACCATTGCATTCGTTGTTTTTTTACTTTCTGTGATACCACGATATACTAAAATGGTAATTAAAACAACAATTACAAAAGCTGGGATATTTAAGATCACTTTCCAGCTGCCAATCATCGGTGCATTGGTGATGGCATCATATCCAATCCGAGCTAGCTTACTAAAGGTTTCCCGAGTACCACCAGCAGCCAAATGTTGCACTGCTTCCTCATACCCTTGTTGGGCTGTTTCAAAGTTGGTTGACAACCAACCTGGCAAATGAATATGAAATCCTTCTAATAAATTTACAAAATACCCACTCCAACTTATAGCCACCACGATATTACCAATGGCATATTCCAAAATCAATGCCCATCCAATAATCCACGCAATTAATTCTCCAAATGTAACGTAGGCATAAGTATAGGCACTACCTGCAATAGGAACCCTGCTTGCAAATTCGGCGTAACACAATGCACTAAAACCACAAGTGATTGCAGTAATCACAAATAATAATGAAATTCCAGGCCCACCATGAAAAGCAGCAGTACCAATGGTTGAAAAAATCCCTGCCCCCACCACCGCAGCAATTCCCATAAAAGTTAAATCACGAACGCCTAAAACTTTTTTTAACCCACTCGAACTATGTCCATCACTCAAACCAGCCGCAGCATCCTGTACAATTTTATCGATTGACTTTTTTCTGAAAATAGACATAAGGAAAAATTTTATTTTGTTCGATTCATTAAATAATGCGCCAACTCAATAATAGGTTGTTTGCGCTTTTCTACGACGGCAATATTTTCCAAATGTGCAAATGCCTCATCCATATACTTGGCTTTTAACTCCTCAGCCCATGCATCTACTTTACAAGCTTTAAATATGGCTAAAACTTTCTCCACCTTATCCGGTGTTTCAGATTTCATCAATTCATGCAAATCTGCTTTTTGTATTTCATTGACAACCTCTAACGCATGTATTAATAAGAATGTTTTTTTATTTTGCTTTATATCACCCCCTGGTTCTTTTCCAAAAAGCGCAGCATCACCAAAAGCATCTAAATAATCATCCTGTATCTGAAATGCAATTCCAATTTTTTTACCAAATTCATATAATTGTTTACAATTATTTTCGCTCGCCCCGCCGATGATTGCCCCCATTTCCAAACTAGCGGCTAATAATACAGAAGTTTTTAAAGTGATCATTTCTATATACGCATCCAAACTCACTTTTTCCATTTTTTCAAAATCCATATCCAATTGCTGTCCTTCACAAACCTCCTTGGCAGTGGTATTGAAAATTTGTAATATTTTAGATAAATGGGTTGACTGCACTTTTTGGATATACTCATACGCACGAATCATCATCACATCACCCACAAGCAACGCTGTATTATCGCCATATTTAATATGTACCGTGGTTTTACCTCTACGCAAACTTGCAGCATCCATCATGTCATCATGGACTAATGTAAAATTGTGAAACAATTCAACCGCATTGGCTAATTGATAGGCATCTGGATGTATATCACTAAACAGTTCATTACCCAGTAAGCACATCACAGGTCTAATACGTTTGCCCCCAATATTTAAAAAATATTCGCCAGGTGCATACAAGGTATTAGGGCTTTCAGGAAAATGAGGATGTTCAAATTCCTTATTAAATTTTTCTGATAATTCTTGAAAACTATACATGCTACAAACCTAAACATTATTCACAAGATTTCATAGCTCCATTCATCCTTGTTTTTGCCCATTTTAGCAATTATTAAACAAATTTGAAAAATATTTACCCTTAAATTTGTATACCCCTAAAGGATACTTATGAAATTAACCCGAATTATTACAACCATTTGCTTTTTGTTTTTTACCTACTTGGGGATAAGCCAAGCTAGCACTGAACAATATACGAGTCCCTATAAAAAAGCAATCGGTTTTAAATTAAATCCTGGTGCCATCAGCTACAGAAGCTTTTATACGCGAAATAAAGCGGTAGAAGGGATGGGTTTTATTTCAATAGATGGTTTTCAATTGACCATATTAAATGAAAAATATACCCCATTTGCTAATGCCGAAAACCTTACTTGGTATATTGGTTATGGTGGTCATTTTAATTTGTGGAGTGAAAAATATAAGCTCAACAATCCTTCAAAAACTGCGGGAGTTGCTGTTGGTGCGGATGGTATGCTAGGACTTGATTATAAATTAAAAAATGCCCCCATAAACATAAGCGTAGACATACAACCCGCATTTAATTTTGTGGGAGCTAGTTATTTTGATTTAGGTTGGGGAGGCATTGGGATTCGCTATACAATAAAATAAACTTCCTATTTATTAACTGTTTGCACTTGCGCATTTATTCCTTATTTAAGGTAAATAAAGAATCCACGAATTCATTTTTATCAAATAAAACCAAGTCGTGAATTTGTTCTCCTACACCAATATATTTTACTGGTATTTTACATTGATGTGCAATTGCTAATACCACACCGCCCTTTGCAGTACCATCTAATTTTGTTATTGCCAAAGCGTTTACATTCGTCACCGACATGAATTGTTTCGCTTGTTCTAATGCATTTTGACCAGTGGAACCATCAAGGACCAATAATACTTCATGCGGTGCCTCAGGTAATTGTTTTTGTATCACACGCATTATTTTATTCAACTCATCCATCAAGTGCACTTTGTTATGTAATCGACCAGCGGTATCTATAATCACCACGTCTGCATTTTTCGCAATGGCTGATTGTACCGTATCAAATGCAACTGCACTTGGATCCGATCCCATATTCTGTTTCACAATTGAAACGCCAACACGTTCACTCCAAATAGTTAACTGATCAACAGCGGCAGCCCTAAACGTATCTCCAGCGCCCAAAATAACTTGGTTGCCTGCTTGTTTATATTGATGTGCTAATTTGCCAATGGTTGTAGTTTTACCTACCCCATTTACGCCAACCACTAATATCACATATGGTTTTTTATTTGCTGGAGGTTGAAAGCCCATTTGATCCGAGGGTGCATCTACCAACAAACTCACTATTTCATCATGCAATATTTTATTTAATTCTGACGTGGAAACATACTTTTCCTTTTTTACACGATCTTGTATGCGTTCAATTAATGATAAAGTAGTATCCACGCCTACATCGGCTCCAATTAATGCTTCCTCTAATTCATCCAATAAAGCATCATCCACCGTTGTTTTACCAATGATGACTTTAGAAATGCGTTCAAAAAAACCTTGTTTGGTTTTTTCTAAACCTTGGTCTAAGGACTCCTTTTCTTTTTTCCCAAATAACTTTCCTAAAAAACTCATGGTGTAAATTTAAGTAAAATAACATTCCTAATATATCCTTGTTCGCTTTGATACCTATAAAACAAAATCCCCTCCCGTAAAACGAGAGAGGACTTAAAATTTTTATGATAGTTACAATTGCCTTAGTTTAAGACAAATAGAAAACTACTTCGCTAAGAATTCTTTAACAAGATCTTTGTGAACGATAGACTCTTTAAAGGTATATGCACCAGTTTTTGGGCTACGTATAGCTTTAATTACTTTAGTCCAGTTTTTTGCTTCAGCAGAAGCCTTAAGATCCTTTACTTTCGCGTTTTTCGATGCTGCTTTTGCCATGATTATTTAATTTCTTTGTGAACTGTTACTTTTTTCAAAATTGAATTATACTTTTTGAACTCCAAACGATCTGGTGTGTTCTTTTTGTTCTTTGTAGTAATATAACGACTAGTTCCAGGTAAACCTGTAGTCTTGTGCTCTGTGCACTCTAATATAACTTGAACTCTGTTTCCTTTCCTTGCCATGATGGTATATTATAAATTATACTTAATTAATTGGTTGATTAGATCTTTTCGCCATCCGCTCTAAGACCCTTAACCACTGCTGCCAAACCATTTTTATTGATGGTTCTTAAAGCATCAGTAGATACTTTAAGCGTGATCCAACGATCTTCTTCTATAAAATAGAAGCGCTTCTTCTGCAAATTTGGAAGGAAACGACGCTTTGTCTTAATATTTGAATGCGAAACACTGTTTCCAGTGATTGGTTTCTTTCCAGTTACCTGACATACTCTAGCCATGAGAAATTATTTTTTACGGACGGCAAAGGTAAGTAAATATCAATTACCCTCCCATTTATTTTAGTGTTTTTTTATAGATTTAGTGCATTTAGGGGTAAAAAAGGCTAAAATATTGGTTTTCATGCCAATAGATTCGACTTGGACACTGGTTAAGCGTAATATTCGGCCCTTAATTCTTGCACCCTTTTATCCTCCATATACTCGTCAAAAGTCATCAATCGATCTATGATTCCTTTTGGTGTTAATTCAATCACCCTATTGGCTACAGTTTGCATAAATGTATGGTCATGCGAGGTCATTAAAACTACTCCTGGGAAATTTTGACATCCTTCATTGAAGCTTTGGATACTCTCCAAATCCAAGTGGTTGGTCGGCTGATCTAGCACCACCACATTCGGATTCTGTAGCATCATCTTGCTCACCATACAACGCACTTTTTCGCCCCCACTCAATACATTTGATTTTTTCATGACATCATCACCGCTAAATAACATCTTACCTAAAAAGCCCCTAATAAATGGCTCGTCGGCATCAGTTACATTGGCAGGCACAAATTGTCTTAACCAATCCATTAAACTTAAGGGTTGCAAAAATTCCTCGTTATGTTCCATGGGTAAGTAAGCTTTTGTAATGGTCGTACCCCATTCAAAACTGCCACTATCTGCTGCACCTTTACCATTTATAATTTCAAAGAAATAAGTTATCGCTAAAGCATCCTTACTCAAAAAGGCAATTTTATCATTCTTACTTACTGAAAAAGAAACATCTTTAAATAACACACGACCATCTACTTCCTTCTTTAATTTTTCTACATTTAAAATTTGATTTCCCACTTCGCGCAATGGCTGAAATATAATACCAGGGTACTTTCTGTTCGATGGTTCAATTTCCTCGATGGTTAATTTTTCCAAAGCTTTTTTCCTTGAAGTTGCTTGCTTACTCTTACTTGCATTCGCAGAGAAACGTGCGATGAAATCTAACAATGCAGCACGTTTGTCTTCGTTCTTTTTATTTTTATCATTCATTTGACGCGCCATCAATTGTGATGATTCGTACCAGAAAGTATAGTTACCTGAAAAGGTTTTAATTTTTGATCTATCCACGTCAGCCACATGCGTACACACGGTATCTAAAAAGTGACGATCGTGACTCACCACCAAAACAATGTTTTGATAATCTGCTAAAAAATTCTCTAACCATCCGATGGTTTCAATATCCAAACCATTCGTAGGCTCATCCAATAATAAAATATCAGGATTTCCAAAAAGTGATTGCGCTAACAACACACGTAATTTAAAATTACTTGGTATATCCTTCATTAAACTTTGGTGCATATCTTCTTTCACGCCCAAGTCACTCAATAAACTACCCGCGTTACTTTCTGCTTCATAACCACCCATTTCACCAAACTCTGCTTCTAATTCCCCAGCTTTTAATCCATCTTCTTCGGTAAAATCTTCCTTTGCATATAAAGCATCTTTGGCATGCATCACATCCCACATACGCTTATGACCTTGCATGACTGTGTTCAATACTGTTTGTTCATCAAATTCAAATTGGTTTTGTTTCAATACCGCCATTCTTTCCCCTGGGGTAATTTCCACCATCCCTTTATTCGGTTCAATTTCACCACTTAATATTTTAATAAAAGTAGATTTACCTGCACCATTGGCTCCGATGATACCATAGCAATTGCCTTTTGTGAAGCTTACATTTACTTCATCAAATAAAACACGCTTACCATAAGCCAAAGTGACATTTCTAGCACTAATCATTTTTTGATCTATTTTGAGGTTGCAAAGTTAATTTGAATTTTTTAAACCTGCTTCATTAAGTTTACGCCCAACTTGACCTAGCAGATGCCGACGTGGTCATTGGTTCAAAACTACCGGCGATATATTTAAAATGAGCAGTTATCGCTATCATAGCCGCATTATCCGTACAATATTCGAATTTGGGTAAAAAAGTAGCCGAATTTGTATCTTTTCCTAATTGTTCCATGGCTTTACGAAGTCCACTATTGGCACTTACGCCCCCTGCAATACACACTTCCTTAATTCCAGTTTCTTGCATTGCTTTTTGCAACTTTTTCAGCAAAATTTCAATAATAGTAAATTGAACCGAGGCACATAAGTCATGTAAATTTTCTTGGATAAATTCAGGAGATTGTTTTTGTAAAAAATACAATACACTCGTCTTTAAACCACTAAATGAAAAATCCAAATTGGGCACCTGTGGTTTTGCAAAAACAAAGGCTTTTGGATTTCCAAGCTGTGCTAATTTATCTAAAACTGGGCCACCCGGATATGGTAGTCCTAATAATTTTGAAATCTTATCAAAAGCCTCTCCTGCAGCATCATCAATGGTTTCACCTAAAATATGCATTTCAGAAGCACTCACACATTTGACTATTTGCGTATGTCCTCCACTCACAGTTAAGCATAAAAAAGGAAAATTAGGTTTGGGGTCATCAATTAAATTCGCCAATACATGCGCCTGCATATGATGCACTGCGATGAGTGGGATATTTAAAGCCAATGCCATTGATTTTGCAAACTGTGCTCCTACCAATAAACTACCTATTAATCCAGGTGCTTGGGTAAATGCAATGGCATTTAATTTTGCCAATTGTTCGTTACGTGTTAATTCAGGAAATGCTTTTTTTAATGCTGCATCTACCACAGGAACAATATTTTCCATGTGTGCCCTACTGGCTAATTCAGGAACGACTCCCCCATATTTTTCATGTACCGTTTGATTGGCAATAAAATTGGATAAAATTTGACCATCCACAATCACGGATGCGGCTGTTTCATCACAAGAGGATTCAATAGCAAGTATGATAATGGGTTGATTCACCCTGCAAAGATAAAGCTTAAAAAAATACGATGTTTACTTTGTTCTTATTGCATCTACCGGATTCATTTTTGAAGCAATGGACGCCGGAATAATACCCGCAATCACTCCTAAAATTATACATATAGATAATGCTAAAACTATAATACTAGGCGCGATGGTTATAGCAAATGGAAGTACCGTACTTAATGCCAAGGCCAAAATCCAAACCAAAAATAACCCCACCAGTCCACCAATAATGCACAAAAAAGCACTCTCTAATAAAAATTCATACAATATGGTTGAGCTTCTCGCACCAATCGCTTTTTTTAATCCAATTTGACTGGTTCTTTCTCTCACGGTTACAAACATAATATTAGCAACACCAAAAGCACCCACAATTAATGACAATCCTGCAATCGCCCAGCCACCGCTATTTATGGAGCCAAATACACTTTCAATTTGATCTTTAAATTGCGCCACATCATTACAAGTAAAATTATCTTCCTGTGTTGGACTTAATTTTCTTAACTGACGCATCACCCCATTCAATTCATCTTGCAAAGCCTTGGAAGGTATGCCTGGCTTAGCTTG
>RFZW01000073.1 GCA_009920495.1 Chitinophagia bacterium | reverse complement strand
CTTGAACTTTATAAGATGTGTTAATATCCTTTAATAACTCTAGTACAATATCTTTTTTATTACTTATGGGCAAAAGATAAAATGGTAAATAATTTACTATAACTAATATGAATGGGATTGTATGTAAAAAGTCTAATTTGTTTAATTTTTGTTTATTAAATAGAATTACACGAACATATAAATAGGTAAGCGGGGGTAATAGAAAGTTGATAGGCGCTGAAATTTTGTATAAATAAGGCACGTCAATAATCCATCCATAAATAATTAAAACGTAAACAAATAAGCATGAAATTTGAAAAACAAAATAACTTGCCAGTAAATAGTTGGCGAATGTCTTTATTGCATTTTCATTGTACAATAAAAGATAAATTGTAACAAATGCGCAAAAAATACTACCTATATAGAATATTCCTACCATACGTCTGTAAAGTACAATGGATTTCTTGCTATTTGCTTTTTGTTATCAATGAATAGTTATGTTGTAGCAGAATCCGTAGCTACTACCCCCTATTTAACCCTATTTAGGGCGTATATAGCATGAAAAGTATAATTATAACTCCTTTATATCTGATGATTTAGACGGTTTGAGATGAGTTTGAGTTAAGAATCAACTCACCGTCCGGTCCGCAAAAGCCCTTAACTTTCAATGAGTTAGGGGCTTTTTTATGCCACAACCTAAAAGGGGCCCTTATTGCTAAGGGCCCCTTGGGGGTATTTATACAAACTTTAAAACTTTATTTCTTTGGCGCTGTGGCAGCTGCAACAAGGCCACTTACATCAAGAAACTCTTCTGCATAAACAATTTTGTGGTCTTTATTGAATTTATACACAGCATAGAACTTTTGATTAAATTTTGCGCCATTTACAGCTGATTCAGATTGCCATTTTACATAAGTTCTAACACCGCCATCTGGCTTTAAAGTAGCTGTATCCAATCCAGGAACAATAAGTTGAATATCTGGATATATATTTTTAAGAATTTTATGGAAATTAGTAAGCCTTTCAACTAATTGCGTCTTAGTTAATGCTACTGTATCATTAATACCAGGTCCATAAAATTTAGAAGTATCCGCAAAATAAGTTGCAAATTCCACCAAGTCATTTTTGGCAAATGCTTTAAATCCAGCCTCTACTACTTTTCTATTTTCTTTAAATTCAGCCATACCAACATCTTCTGTATTGTTGGTTGAGGTTGCTTGTGGTGTAGAACAAGCAAATAATGAAATGGCTACTGCCATTACTAAAATTGTTTTTTTCATTAATTTTTTGATTTGTTTGAAATATAAATTTAAGTATCATTTTGATATCTTAAAAATAAATTTAAATCATTAATTAAATACTCAAATGTTATTAATTTCAATAATTGAGTGTAATAAAATTGACCGTTACCCCTTTTGATACCCCATTTTTGGTCAAATTCATGCATGAATCAGCCATTTTGGGACTTTATTGCTTTTCGGTATGCGATAGTGGCCCATTTTACTTATCAGCATGTATATTTGCCTTCCAATAATTAACCTACTTGATTCATTATAACCGTTATAGTAGTCCCTTCATTTCGCTATTCCTATTTATAGTGATCATTGCTATTCCCAGATTTACGAAAGCACAACAAGTGCAACATTTACAACAAACCTGGGTTTCCTATTTTAATCAAAGTAGATTATCAAAAAAATGGGGTATTTGGGACGAGCTTCAGGTTAAAACACACGACCATTTTACAAATCAATTATCTAATACCGAAGCAACCATTGGGGGCATTTACTATTTAAACAATAATATCAAATTGGTTGATGGTTATACACTTGTTACCATCTACCCTACCGAAGGTAAAACAATGAATAGTTTTGAACATAGAAGTTGGCAAATGATCCAAGTAACTACGCTTAAACCAAAAATTAAATTTACGCAGTGGCTAAGACTAGAGGAAAGATTTAAATCGCAAATCATCAATAATAATACCTTAGGTACCGGATATGATTTTAGCTTCAGAACTCGGTATAATATTTTTATGCAAATACCTTTAGGCAAAAAGAAATATGCACCAGGTCATTTTTCAATTTTAACAGCAAATGAAATTTTTTTAAATCTTGGGGGCAATTCACCTACCAATATTTTTGATCAAGACCGCTTTTTTATAGGTACTTTTTATCATGTGAACAAACACGATAACTTACAAATTGGATTTACAAAGGTTTACCAACAAATGGCAAACAAAAGCAATTTCAAGTCACTGGACGTAATCAAGCTCACTTACTTTAACAACTTGGATTTTAGCACGAAAAAGGCATTAAAACCACGTAATAGTTAAGCATCATGCTGTCCGTTTATTTATTGATAATTGTGCAATTTTCAGTATTTTTAATACCAACTATTTATTCTTCAATTCAACATCAAGTATAATATGAAAAAAATCATATGCTTACTCATCGCAACTTTTGCCATTTGTAAAATCAACATCGCCCAATCAAAAGATTTAGGCATTATCAAACAAAGAATTGTCACTGAACTTTTACAAAACAAACCTTCAGATAAGCAAGTGGAAACTATTATAGCTAAAATGAATGAAGATGGCAGTTTTAATGATATTAACTACTCAGACCTAAGCACCACCGCAAGTTTCCCCCACGGAAGACATACCAATGATTTGGCTTATATAGCAAAAGCATATAAAAACAATGCATCTGTTTATTATAAAAGTCAAAAATTGAAAGATGCGATAATAAGTGGCTTAACCTTTTGGGTTAAAAAAGATTTTGTAGGCGATAACTGGCATGACAATCAAATCACCACCCCTACGAATTTAATGAACCTAATGTTGGCAATTGGAGATGAGTTACCTAAGGATTTAGTAGAAAAAGCGCAACCTATGATTGGCAGAGCCAACATGAAAGCTTCTGGCGCGCGTCCTAGTGGAGACAGAATTGTTATTGCAGGTATTCTAGCTAAAAATTTATTATTTAATGGAAATGATAAAATGTTTGATTCTATCATTAATATCATTCAAGCAGAAATGAAATTTTCAACCGGCGAGCGAGGTATTCAGCAAGATTTTAGCTTTCATCACAGACCCGATCGTGTTAACAATACCGACTCCTATGGATACGGGAAATTTGCAAACGCCTATGGCGAATGGTCCTGGTATGTTGCAGGTACAAAATATAAATTCTCAACAGAAAAAATAAATTTATTGGTTGACTATTATTTAGATGGGATATATAAGCAAATGGTTTATGGCGTTTATGAAGATGTCGGCGTAAGGAATCGCGATGTAACCATCAAAAGAAACGGTGTAGAACGTAAAGGAACCCTTGAAATAGAAAGATTATTAATTAGTACTGATTATAGAAAAAAGGAATTAGAAGAAATTATAAAATTAAGAAAAGGGCTAGCAAAACCTTCCCTATCTTTTGCGAAATTCTTTTGGCAAACAGAGCATTTTGTATTTCAACGTCCTGGCACCACAGGGCAGATGGCACCAACTATCTATTACTTAAAGGTGATGAATACCATAATATTTGGGCTGCCTATGATTGGCAAAAAATATCAGGCACCACTATCATGCAAAAAGCAAATTTGCCTGGTCCCAATGAAATTCAAAAGGAAGGCCTTACCAGTTTCGTAGGCGCAGTGACTGATGGATTGTATGGTGCAGTTGCCTTTGATTTTAAAAGCCCCCACGACTTATTAGAAGCTAAAAAATCATGGTTCTTTTTTGATGAGGAATATGTGTGTTTAGGTGCTGGTATCAAACCAAAAAAATCATTACCTGTGGTAACAACCATCAATCAATCCTTATTAAAAACTGAGGTGAGTGTATTACAAGATGGTATTAAATCAATTCTTCCAAACGGAAATAGAGAAGCAAATAATGTAAAATGGGTTTACCAAGATAAGGTGGGTTATATTTTCCCTGAACCAACCAAAATTACTATTTCAAATCAAACGGAAACTGGTAGATGGTCGGATATTACCGATCAAAAAAATATCAGTAAGGAATTGGTAAAAACAGATATTTTCAAATTGTACTTCAATCATGGGGACAAGATAAACGAGACCGATATTCATGGAAAAAGAAAAATGGAGAAAAGCCCCTCTTATGAATATATTGTAGTGCCTAATGTTACTGAACAACAGTTATCAGAAACGAGTGCCAACAATCGTAATATTATAATATTATCAAATACGGCTGAAATACAAGGGGTAAAGCAAACTAAACTAGGCATTGTTCAATTGGCTTTTTATAAGGCCGGTGAAGTTGAAATTGACAAAGGACAAACTGTAAAAATGGATAGCCAAGGTATGGCTATGTTGAAAATGGACGGAAATAAAGTGAAAGAATTAACTGTTGCTGACCCTTCTAGGGAATTAAGTCGAATTTTAATTACATTACCTAATATATACAAAACTAAAGCGCAAGGGATAGCCTGTTACCCAGATGAGAAAAATAATAAAACAATGATTATTATCGACTTGCCACAGGGGGTTTACTTAGGAAAAAGCGTAAGTATTAGGTTATAAAAACATTAATTAAACTGCTATTGCTACTTATTTTTTACTAACTCAAAATAGGTAGCGACAAATTTATTGTTCACTATTTCTCCCTGCACTTTTGCTTTACTGATTGCATTACAAAAGCCATCATCCCCGTGTGCATCCCCAAATGCATCAATATTGGCCTTGTCCACGAAATAGGACTTCCCCTTAATTCTTACTGCCAAAGTACAGCCCTTACCCGCCATTTTAAATTGACACTGGCCGCAGGATGCTTCCACCATTAAAGTTTTCTTTGTAGGATCCAGCTTAAGTGCTGTCGTATCTTGTGCCATTAAATTTGTTGATACTAAGATCATGATTACTGCTATCATTTTTTTCATACTGCTACTAAATTTTAAATAGCGATCCTCCACTTTTGTGGAGGATCGCTATGATTAAGTTAAATTACTTATTATAAAAACGCCAGTTGGTTTGAAAATCTCTCGTTACAGGTTGATTCATTAATAATACGCGTAAAAGCTCAATAGGCATTTTATTTTCTCTTAATACTGCATCATGGTATTGCTTTAATGTCATTTTTTTAGACCCCAATAACTCCTTTTTCAATGCATTAAACTGCAAACCTCCCACCATATAAGCCAATTGATATAATGGGCCATAACTTCCGGTAAATGAGCGGCGCACTTCCCCTTCTGCATTTGCGCGCTCATGACCAACTCGATCCACTAGGTAATCAATACATTGTTGTGGTGTCCATTTGCCTAAATGATAATTAAGTGAGAACATAATTCGCGCGCAACGATGCATGCGCCAAAACAGCATACCAATTCTTTGTTCAGGTGTTTGTGGAAACTTCATATCCCACAATAATAACTCCCAATAAAGTGAATTACCCTCGGTCCAGAATGGCGTAGGAAAATTACGATATGGTTTATAGCGATTGGACATAAAACCTTGCAAATGGTGCCCTGCAATTAATTCATGGTGTACGGTAGCGCGTGAAAAATCAGGATTATTACCACGCATACTCATCATTTTATCCTCATAATCCATGGTATTGGTTGGATATGAAATCATTAAGGTTTCACCACCTAAAAAGAAAGGGCTTACCAATTGACGCTCAGGCGACATCATATACATATTCCAAGTTTCCTCCGCAATAGGAGGAATAGATAGTAAATCATACTTTTTCAAAAAATCAACCGATTGATTATACAATTCAAACATAGCTTCAGGTTGCTTTCCAGGAGCCACATAGGAATTTTTTACTTTTTCCTGTGCGGCCTTCCAATTATCCCCGAATCCCATTTCTCTACTCGCTTTTAGTAATTCAGCATCACACCATGCAAACTCCTTATTGGCAATATCTACCAACTCCTCTGGGGTATAAGGAATAAATTCAAGTTTTAATTGACGTACCAATTCAGCCTGTCCAATGGGTTTGCCTATGATACCACTACCATCATCTTTTTGATAGGAAACCGTTTTACCTTTTCTTCTTATGGCAGATGCATATACGTTTAGCAAGCTATCTGTTACAGTATATGTTTTAGGTACCCACCAAGTAAACATCGGATCATATCCATTATAAAAACTATAATAATTTTTTAAAGTACTCTGTAACCCTCTTATGGATGCGCTTGCATAATCCGCTAATACCATTTCAACACTATCCATTTTTTTAACTCCGCTAATTGATTTTAAAATTTCTTTATTTAAATCATTTAGCTCCTTAGCTACTTCCTGTCCTACCACCGACAAACCACGACGACGCACTTTTTCTAAAGCATAAATACGATTTTCAAAAGGAAGGTACTTGGCTATTTTAACATACTTTTCCTGTTCTTCATTTAATTGATAGGCTTGGTCTTCTAAATTTCGTTTGAATAAAATATAATCCACTTTGCCATTGATGTCAAATGAATTAAAATCTAATTTCAACATTTGTTTTTGATAATCTGCAATTAATGCAAGAAAGCGTTCACGACGCTCTGGCGAATTATAGCCCACACCCGCATCGGGCCTACTGAATCTATTTTCTTGTGAACTGCTGGATGCATAAAATCGTGTTACACTACCTTTATCCGCATCATACTGAATCATCATATCAGCCATTTCACTGGTTTGCTTATACAAACTATTTTTACTCGTCTGTGCTGATAAAAAACCTGTATTCATTTGCATGAAAACAAAAAAAACAAATACAACACCCTTAACCCAAATACTTTTGTTCATAATTTAAAATTTATAAATAGATTTAATTTTAACGCTACCCCCAATTCAATTATTTTCTTGGCAACTTCGCATCTCTTTGCGCTGAGTTATAAACAAAAGATGCAACTATTGTAGCCATTTGCTTTAAATCATCTTCAATTAAATGATCATACACATCCATATTACTATGGTGCGTGCGCGTATCGTATTCAATAGGATCCTGTATAAATTGGAACCCCGGTAATCCTACACCATCAAAGGATTGGTGATCAGTTCCACCAGTATTACTGATCGTAATTGTTTTAGCACCTAAGTCATGAAATGGGGTGAACCAATTTGAAAAAATGTCAGCACAAGCCGCATTGCCTTGCAAGTAAATGCCTCTGATTTTTCCTGTTCCATTGTCAATATTGTAATAGGCTGAAAATGACTGATGATCCAGCTGCATTATCAGTTGAACCTGTACCTGCCTGCCATGAATCTAAATGCGCACCAATCATTACCACTTCATCTTTTAAAGTAGGATCTGTTCCGGGAATTTCAGCAATTACATTATACCCTTGCAAATCCTTGTCTTGAAACTTAACTTTCACATCGGCTTCAATAGATACATCGGTGCCTGATTTTGCAATTCTCAATAAAGTATTATAATCCTCGATACCTAAAGCCATATCCAAAAAATTTTCTGGATCAGTTCCCTTATATGCACCACCACCTTGTGAAAATATAGTACCATCATGATTTCTTGTACTTGAAGATATCATTCCAATAGCGCCTTCTTCCATCGCCATTGTTTTTAATATGTTTGTAACGCGCATGGAAGCCCCTGCACCACTTCGAGCAAACTGTTCTCTCATTTGACGCATTTGAGCTGTATCAGTAGGTTGACGACGACCACCTGCTTGTGGCGTGGCAGCAGCCATTTTCGCAAGATCCTCATCTGTATATCTAACTGCATCCGCTTTAAAACTTTGCTTATACACATTCAACTGATCAATGATAATTAGTTTTCCTTTTAATTTGCCTTTATATGCCATTAACGCAGCAGAATCCTTTAATGCAATCACCAATAAATTTCCTTTCTTTAATCCTTTGGTTCCTGCAGTCCAAGTTTTTGGCCAAGCAAGCAAAGGTTTATAATAAGGTGCGGTCATCGCTAAATACATTTTTTGTAAATCCCAACCTTTACCAAATTCCCCCCAAGGATCAATAACTGCGTTTGCCATTCCCCATCCTCCTAAAGTTTCTTTGGCATAATTCGCTGCGCGCATATACCCTTCAGAATTAGTCAAACGACTACCATTTTTATCGGTTAAATTAAAAGCGATATCCATCACTTTTGATCGTGTTAATCCTTCTTCTCTAATTTTTTGCATGACAGATGCATCAACCACTTCTTGCGAAATAGAGATCATGGGTATTGAAAAAACAAGAATCAATACACTAAAAAGTATTTTTTTCATTCGGCAAATTTTATAATGATATAATAGTACTAATTTAATAAAAACATCCCATTTTAATCGAGTAATTATGTGAATGGCCAACGCATTTTCAATTTTAATCAAATAAAGGATAAGTGATTGACTAGCAGTCGAAAATACAAGCCATGAATGCAACCACTCCATGCAAAATATGTCATATTAACTAAATTTATATAGCAAATAGGGTCACAAAATTGTCATATAGGCGTATTTTTGTAATACCTCACCTTCCTTGATCATGAAACCCGATCGACGTAAACTAGAATTAAAATTTAACCAATGAAAAAGCGACAGTTTATTAAAGATGTTTTATTAACAACCCTTGCTGCGCCTATCGGCTTAACAGGACTAGCGCAAACTTTTAAGAAAAATGCTTATTTGCCTGCAAAGGAATTGGCCATGGTGGAGGACTTTTGGCTCAGCATCAGAAATCAATATTTATTAAAGCCCGACTACATCAATTTAGAAAATGGCTATTATAATTTTTTACCCCAACCTATTTTAGATAAATATATTGAACATATTAAAATGGTGAATTACCAGGGTTCTTATTATATGAGAACAGTGCAATGGGATAATAAAGATAAAGTAGCCGCGCGTTTAGCAAAACTAGGGGGTTGTAGTGCTGAAGAAATGATCATTACTCGAAATACAACCGAATCCATTGACCTAGTCGTAAGCGGATTTGATTGGCAAAAAGGGGACGAAGCGGTGATGGCCATACAAGATTATGGTTCCATGTTGGATATGTTTGAGCAAGTAAAAAATAGATATGGGATTGTGAATGTTAAAGTATCTATTCCGAACCATCCTGCTAATGACGAAGAGATTGTAGCTATTTATGAAAAAGCCATCACTTCCAAAACAAAATTGATGATGGTAAGTCATATGATTAAT
>RFZW01000072.1 GCA_009920495.1 Chitinophagia bacterium | reverse complement strand
TCCTTAATGGCGGAGGTGGTACTTCATCCTGCATTGGCTAGTGATGAATTGGAGAAAATTCGCAAGCAAACTTTGTCTGGAATTGAATCAAGTAAAGATGATGCGAATGCTATTTCTGGCAATGTAGTAAAGAAGTTAGTATATGGCGCATCCCATCCTTATGGAGAAATGATGACCACTAAAACAGTAAACAGCATTACGATTAATGATGTTAAATCATTTTTGAGTACTTATTGGAAACCCAATATGGCTTATTTAGTTTTTGTAGGTGATATAGAACCTGCAACAGCAAAAGCCTTGGCAGAAAAAAGTTTTGGAGCATGGGCGAAGGGTAGTGCAATGAAACAAAATTTTGTGAAACCTGCATTGCCTAACCAAACCTATGTTGCTGTAATTGATCGTCCTGCAAGTGTGCAAAGTGTAGTTACTATTGCAACTACAGTTGATTTACCTCCTGGATCATCTAATGTGATTGCTGGATCAGTCATGAATAATATATTAGGGGGTGGTTTTTCAGGACGTTTGTTTGCCAACTTACGTGAAAAACATGCATTCACTTATGGTGCCTATTCTTCATTGAATCCAAGTCGTCAAGTGGGTATATTTGAGGCTTCCGCATCGGTTCGAAATGAAAAAACAGATAGCTCAGTACAAGAATTGTTGCGTGAAATTAATATTATCCTAAATGAAAAAGTGGGTGACGCAGAACTAAGTAGAATGAAAAATTATCTTGCTGGTGGTTTTGCGCGTTCCTTAGAAAATCCTGGAACGATTGCTGGGTTTGCTTTAAAAATTGCACAAAACAATTTGCCTGCTGATTATTATCAAAAATATTTAACCAATTTAGCTGCTGTGGATGCGCAAAAAGTACAGGATGCTGCAAAGGGATTATTGAATACATCGAAGATGCATATTGTGATTGTCGGAAATGCAAAACAAATAGCGAAAGGGCTTGAAAAATATGGCCCAGTAAAATATTTTGATATTGAAGGAAATGAAATTGCGCCACCTACGGAAATAAAAGTAGATGCATCTTTAACACCACAAACGGTAATGATTAAAGCTATTGCTGCGATAGGAAGTGCAGAAGCTTTAGCCAAAGTAACTGATGTTGCATTCAATGGTACAGCAAACATTATGGGTCAATCACTAAATATGTCTCAAAAAATTGTTATCCCAGGTAATTCAGTTACCACCATGTCAATGGGTGGCATGGCTTTAATGAAGCAAGCAGTTGTGGATGGTAAATATTCGGTAAGCCAACAAGGTCAAGAAGCACCTATTACAGATGATGTGAAAGAGGGATTGGATGAGTCGGCAAGCATTGCTCCTGAGCAATTATATTTGACGAAAGGTTATGGCTTAAAAGTGGTTGGTGTAGAAAAAGTAAATGGCAAGGATGCTATTGATGTTGAAGTAACAACACCTACTAAAAAAGTATCACACCGTTTTTATGATGCAACCACTTATTTATTAGTGAAAACTTCTAAATCAGAGGAAGTGCCTGGTCGTGGAACAGTGACACAACAACAATTTTACAATGTTTATCAAACAGTCAATGGTATACAGTTGGCTTCTGAAATGATCATTGATATGGGTGCCACCCCGAGTAATCGGGGGCGGATCTTTTTTTATGAGGTACTTTATATTTTACAATCCAATACTTCTGGTTGAATTTATAAATTACAATTGATTAGAATCTTATACCATATCCTATATTAAACATTAAATTATTGCCTTTGTAATCGGCGTAGTAGCTGCTTTTTTCAGTTAAGCGATAAGGGAAAATGGCATCTTTCACCATCGTGTTCATTATGGTAAGATCAATAAAATGTTTTTCAGTTCTGTAACCAATACCACCGCTTAAAACAAACTGGGATGCTTTAAAGCCGCCATCTTTGTATGGAGAACCATAGAATGCAGTACCAGCCCTAGCCATCCAATTGCCATTTAATTTTACCTCTGAACCAATTTTGATATTGAAATTATTTTTATAGGTATTTTTTATTACATAGTTAAGGTCATTATAATAGCTAACTACCTCTTGGTTATTGTCATTAGAATAAAAACGGGTACCTGCATATTTTACCCATTCTATATCTGCACTAATAAAACCCAGTGGTTGGGTGGGCTTATTCGGATTTGCAAAAAAGTAGCTTGAACTAACAATTGCCTTTGCAGGCGTTGCCATGGTGTAGTCGTAACTTGTTGGATACAAATTACCTTTGAAATTATTAATTAAATCACCTGAGCTTAATCCATTAGGTAAAGCATTGCTATACATTTCGGCATTTATTGCATCCCTAAAGCTGATTATTTGTGGGGTGTGATAGGTAAATCCAAAACGTAAGAAAGGCTCGGCCTTATAAATCAAACCAAACTTAGCACCCAAACCAAAACCTTTGGAAGAACTTTCTTCATAAAAATCAAAATACCCTGTTTCACCAAAATAATTGGTCTTGCTAAAGTTGATCATTGGCAAGTTTATACTTGCCCCTAAATATAATTTATCTTCAATATTTCCACCCCAACCAAATGCAAGTTCATTGTATCCGCCTTTGGTATCGACATCGTTTTTTTGATTCAAAGCACCTATTGGGATAGTGGTTCTGTAATCGGTAATATTGCCATTCGCATCAAATATCGGATTCACTAATTTGGATTGTATAGCAAGAGAGCTACCGTAAATAAAATTTTGTTGCGCATCTGTTAAGCTAGCTTGATTATCATAAAGCTGATCAGCGAACTTTTCAGTAAAACTTGAATAGGTGTTTTTGCCTGAAAGACCATAGTGGTTATTGTAGTCAGCGATTTGTGTGTATGAAATTGAAAAGGCAGTACTACTCCAATTATTTTTTTTACGACCATCTGCTAAAACAATCCCTAAGTTACCTATGTTTATATTGTTGGAAGTTACGGATGTATTGGTTTTGAAATAATCAATACTATTTGTCTTATTAGAAAATTTAGAGGTCAACAAAAACTCGCTTGATTTATAAAATCCCAAACCAGCTGGATTGATATGTGATGATGACATATCGCCACCTAAGGAACCCATGGCACCGCCCAATGCATTGCTTCTTGGGGTACCGTGCGGTGCAAACCAAGAATACTTTAATACATCATCTGGATCTTGTGCAAATGCATTTAAGCTGAATCCTAATAAACTAAAGAGTAATATTTTTTTCATAATAGTTTGTTACTTTTTTTTGTAAACGGGTTTAAACAATATGGATATCATTTAAACCAGCATTTATTTTTTTTGCGTGATTATTTGCCGCCGCCACCTTTTGATCTTCCGCCGCCAATAAATCCGCCACCTCCAGAAGAGCTTCCGCTTGAACTACTTCCTGAAGAAGCTGGTGCTGAATAACTAGGGCTAGAGGAGCTCCTGTTAGGTGTGCTATTTTGATAAGAGTTATTAGAATTAGGCGCAGAATAATTTTTTGAAGAATTATTAAAGCTTGCCGCTCTAGCACTTGAGGTAGTAGTCATCACTCTTTTAACTAAACTACCAAAGCTACTTACACTAGGCTGTGTGGAATTGCTATTGCTATTTGATCTTGAAAAGCCAGAACCCACATTATTACTAGAAACTGAATTGCTATTGATACTTCTAAAACCTGCTGGAGTATTTGATCTAGCACCAACACTACCATTGCTATTGGAATTTGCAAAATTGCCATTTTCTCTAACATCGCCCACTCTTCTAAATTGTCCAATATTTTTCATGTATGGATTTAAGTTGGTGCGATTGGGTTGCACTGGAACTCGTTTATCGTAATTATTTACATTTACTGGTATACCACCATAGATGCCTCCGTAGATGCCACCATAGTAATTTCCATAAGGATTCCACATGCTAGCATAGTAGGGGTTCCATCCGCCGTAACCAAACCCGCCATAACCAAATCCGCCAAATCTACCACCCCAGAAAGGGTCATATCCAAAACCGCCAAACCCGCCAAATCCACCACCCCAAAAAGGGTCATATCCAAAACCTCCAAGTCCGCCATATCCAAAACCTCCGAAACCACCATAATAGCCAGCCCAACCAAAACGATTGTTCCAGAAAGGGTCCCAACCACCGCCATAACCAAATCCGCCAAATCCACCATAACCCATGCCAAAACCAATGCTAAAACTTGGGTTGTTCCAATAGCCGAAATCGTCAATGCTTGACCAACGATTTCTATTCGCCACCTTTAATCTTAAATAACGATCGTCCTGATAATTCTGATAATCTTGATATGTTTCCTCCTCAGCTTGCGCTACCACTTGTTCTGCAGGCTTGCTTGGCGTGTAATATAAATCGTCGGATGCAATAACCGTTGTTTGTTGCAAACTTGTGCAACTTGTTACAAAAAAACTAATCGCTACTATGCCAATGGCGAGTAGTTTGAAATTTGGGGTAGTGTTTTTTGTGTTCATTTTGGTACTTTTTAGGTTTTTATATGCCCTTGAATTAGCATACATTTGCTAGTATAAAGGTAGTGAACTTTGATATATAGAGCGTTTTTCGTAGTTCATTTGTTTTTATTTAAAATGTTAATATTTTTTTAAGAAATGGCAAAGGAATTAACCACAAGGGCACAGGATTATTCACAATGGTATAACGATCTTGTTTTAAAAGGATCGCTGGCGGATTATAGTGCCGTAAGAGGCTGTATGGTCATTAAACCCTATGGTTACGCGCTATGGGAAAATATGCAAGCAGCTTTAGATAAGATGTTTAAAGATACAGGTCATGAAAATGCCTACTTCCCTTTATTTGTACCAAAATCATTGTTTGAGGCGGAGGAAAAAAATGCAGAAGGTTTTGCAAAAGAGTGTGCCATAGTTACTCATTATCGTTTAAAAACGGATCCGAATAACAAAGGAAAATTAATGGTGGATCCGGAGGCAAAATTAGAGGAGGAATTAATTGTACGTCCAACCAGTGAAGCGATTATTTGGAATACGTATAAAACTTGGATTCAATCCTATAGAGATTTGCCAATTTTAGTCAACCAATGGGCGAATGTAGTAAGATGGGAAATGCGCACAAGATTGTTTTTAAGAACTGCCGAATTTTTATGGCAGGAAGGTCACACAGCCCATGCAACCAAAGACGAAGCGATTGCAGAAACGGTAAAAATGTTAGATGTGTATGCGGACTTTGCAGAAAACTGGATGGCCATGCCAGTGATCAAAGGCGTAAAAACGGAAAGTGAAAGATTTGCTGGTGCCGAAGATACTTATTGCATTGAAGCATTGATGCAGGATGGCAAAGCTTTGCAAGCAGGTACCTCACATTTTTTAGGTCAAAATTTTGCAAAAGCATTTGATGTAAAATTTAGTGATAAAAATAATACGCAAGAATATGTTTGGGCAACAAGTTGGGGTGTAAGTACCCGACTCATTGGTGGATTAGTGATGACTCATAGTGATGATGAAGGTTTGGTTTTACCGCCAAGAATTGCACCTGTGCAAGTGGTCATCGTACCTATTTTTAAAGGAGACGAACAAAAAGCAATGATTGATGAAAAGATGGCTGTGGTGGTTGCTTCTTTTAAAGCTGCGGGTATCAGGGTCAAATATGATAATACAGATAACAATCGACCAGGTTGGAAATTTGCAGAGTATGAATTAAAAGGAGTGCCTATTCGTATTGCGGTAGGCCCAAGGGATTTAGAAAACAACCAGGTTGAATTAGCGCGTCGTGACACCAAGGAAAAAACAGCCATATCATTGGATGGATTAACCGAAACAGTTGCAGCATTATTATTAGAGATTCAAGCTAACTTATTGCAACGCGCAACAAAATATCGTGACGATCATATTACATCAGTGGATACATGGGATGAATTTGTTAATGTATTAGATAATAAAACGGGTTTTGTTTTAGCGCATTGGGATGGGACTGCAGCAACCGAAGAAAAAATTAAAGACCAAGTCAAGGCGACCATTCGTTGTATACCATTAGATAATCCATTAGAGGACGGCAAGTGTATACTCACTGGAAATCCTTCCAAGCAACGCGTTTTATTTGCGCGCGCTTACTAAGAGCTAAGAATATTCAATGCGACAAAAAGCCATCCCCGAAGTTTTAATGCCATTTCTTGATGGAAAGTTGTTGCTCATTGATAAGCCACTGCAATGGACTTCATTTGATATCGTTAATAAAATTCGCTACCTCATTAGGGTAAAAAAAGTGGGACATGCAGGTACCTTAGATCCTTTAGCTACGGGCTTATTAATTGTTTGTACTGGAAAGTTTACGAAACAAATTAACGAATACCAGGGTTTGCCAAAGGAGTACACAGGAACTTTGGTGTTAGGCGCAACAACGGCCTCCTATGATTTAGAAACAGCCCCTGAAAATTTTAAATCCATTACGCATTTGACGGAGCATGAAATAGTTAATGCGACAGTTCCATTTATTGGCGAAATTTTACAAATGCCGCCGCAGCATTCTGCCATCAAAAAAGAGGGAATGCGTTTGTATGAATCTGCGCGAAAAGGAATTGAAGTAAAGGTGGATCCGCGAAAAGTAAATATTATTAGTTTTGAAATTACCCAAATCCATTTACCCAATATTGATTTTAAAGTAGTTTGTTCAACGGGTACTTATATTAGAAGCTTAGTAAAAGATTTTGGGGAAGCATTAGGCGTTGGCGCTTATATGAGTGCATTAAGAAGAACAAAAATCGGGGATTTTAAAATTGAAGATGCCATACAATGGGAGGACTTGAAAAAAGAAATTGATGATTTGCTTGCGCGTCAAGTGGAGATGGATGCAGCAGCTAATGCCTAAATAAAAAAGTGTGATTTTAGAAAGGTAAGCCAATGCCAAATTGCCAAGCATAATTATTTACACTAGTTCCATTCTGTTTTACTTCCGTCCATTTTATGTTAGTGATGTCCATCCAACCTTGATTGTTGGATCTGGTAGGGTCTTTCATTTTCAAGGCGTAGTCAATCCTGACAATAAAATAATTAAAATCAAGTCGCAGACCTGTTCCCACCGCTATCGCTAAATCCTGATATAATCTGCTCAATTTGAAGCCAGCCATGGGATCTTGCTTGGTATCTCTGGCATTCCAAATATTTCCAATATCTGTAAATACCGCCGAGCCTATTTTGTAGGAACCCCATTGAAATAATGGGAATCGATATTCTAAGTTGGCTTCCAATTGTAGGTCACCAAAACGATCAAAACTTTGACTTTTTGCGCTGGTGTCATAAAAGTTGGAACTACCTAATCCCAATTGTCTCAGTCCCCAAGCACGCATACTATAAGGACCTCCTGCAGTGAATTGTTTAAAGAAGGGAAGTTGTCCGCTCAGTGTATTATTATTACTGTAATTATTGCCCCAGCCACCCATGATTCTCCAAGCAAGTTCGGTGTAATCGTATTTGTATATTTTTCTTACTTCGGTCTCTAATTTAAAATAGCGGTAAATATTTGATTTTAAACTGGTCAACCCTAATAGGCCACCCGCTTCTTCAATTCCAATTCTGAAATAAGTATTTTGACGGGGATTTTTTATAGTGCTTCCTTGATAGACGTAATTTAATGTTTGGCTAATTACATTTCCTTCGTTAAAGGAAGATCTTAAAAATGGATTCAGTATTAATAAGCTATCTAGCTTTGAAAATTTATTAATTTGATAAAACTCAATATTTAAAGGTTTATAAATCCAAGTACCAGTAGTGGCTAATTTATTTTTTTTCCATTCATAGCCCCAATTGGTGGTGAATGATTTTAATTGGTAGTAATTCAATCGATCTATATATGCACTGTTTAAAGAAAAGTTGGTTCTGGCATTTTTCGAATTGCTACTTTTCTGTGGCGTAAATGGTAAGATTAAGGAGGGAAAACTATAGGTATGTCCTACGTTCCAGAGCAGGGTTTGTGTTAAATTATTATTGTTATTCCCTACATTCAATTCAATGCCCATTCTTAAATTTGTAATGGATGGAATAGATTTTTTAGCCACATTTTTATCTCGGTAAGTAAAGCTGGTGGATAGCCCTAATAAATTACCAGAGGTGAGCTGCGATGTATTCCTACTTCCTTCGATATCAAAGCTATAGCTGCGGCGTAAGGCAGGCAATAAAAAATAATGCAGATATACGCTGTCCTGTTTAATTGTAGTGCGCCCGTCAATTTGTTGCCAGGCGCCTAGGCTACTAAAGTTATTCAGTGTTTGATAGTATAAATTTTCATTAAATAAGTCTCCTTTTTTAATAAAACTTTGCTGCTCAAATAAGTTTGATTTATAATTTCGCTTTTTAAAAGAATGAACAATGCCATTTTTATATTCAGAAAAAGGCGGGGGTAATTTTAAAATGCTGTCTGGGTTGTCAGTTAATTTCAAATCACTATAAAAATGTTGTTGCCCAACATGGTATTGTTTAACAACGGAAGGATTGGTGTTACGTAGTTGAATACTTACTTTCCAGCTCGGATTTTTATCCTTCATCATAGCCGCATTGGTCACTTGATTTATTTGTGCAAGTGGGTCAAGGTTTAATTGCATCAAGCTTTGATCAATCGTATCTATTTCAGCAAATATCTTTTCTTTGGTAAAATTAAAATAGCCTTCTGATCTGAATAAGGTCACTAATCTGTCTAATTCATTATTAATATTTTCATTTGAAAATGGCTGCCCTTTTTTCAAATAGGATTGGCTTAGATGATTGATCGCAATTTGTTGTAACTTTTTATCAGTGAGTTGATAAGTAATACTATCAAGTAATGTTTTTTTATTTAATTGCACTAGCATCGTAATCCGAGTTCTCCATTCGTTGTTAATGGTATCAGTTTTTATGATAGGTGTAAATTCAGTTTGGTTGTATCCTTTACTCGCCAAATAGGCGTGCATGTATTGAATTGTTCTTGGAAGTCGATCTGGTTGAAAATTGATGGGTTGTAACACGGTATTGAAAACGCCAAATTGCCGAATCTTTTTAACTTTTAAGCTATCGTCCCAATAATTCCCTAATTCATTCACCAATTGCTGTTGCATTGCCTTGTTATCAGCCCCTTTGATGATTATCTTATTCTCAAATACAAAGGAAACCTGCTTTGGATAGTCGTGTACAAGTGCATTTTTAACATCTGCACAGGCCGTAAATAAAAATAAAAGGGCAACAAGATAAAATCTTGAAAAGAAACTGATATT